>CASDQY010000071.1 GCA_949282975.1 uncultured Oscillospiraceae bacterium
AAAACCGTAATGCCCCGCAGCAAAAACGCCAGGCTGGTTTGATCGGCCTGGGCCTTGTATTGCTCCAATTCCTGAGGGGTGCAGACCAAAAGGGATTGACAGTGGGGATCGGCTTTCAGCAGCATCAAACTGCGCAGATGCTGCACCAGCTCCCCCAAAAACCGGGTCAGATCCTTGGAGCTGCGATACAGCTGATCCACCTGGGCCAGCAGTTCCCCCTTGTTTTGGGTGAGGATGTGCTGGGCAATGGAAAAGAGATAATCCGATCCGGTGATCCCGGTGATTTCGGTGACCAGCCGGGTGGTAACGTGATTGTCCACCGTCAGGCACTGGTCCAGCATGCTCACTGCATCCCGCATTCCGCCGTCTGCCAGCTTGGCCAGCAGAAAGGCGGCGTCCGGATCCAAAACCGCCTGTTCCCGCCCGGCAATGTAGTCCAGCCGCCGGGCAATGTCCTCCGGCTTCAGCCGTTTGAAGTCAAACCGCTGGCAGCGGGAAAGGATGGTGGCGGGCACTTTGTGAACTTCGGTGGTAGCCAAAATAAACTTTACATGAGCGGGGGGTTCTTCCATGATTTTCAGCAAGGCGTTGAATGCCGCTGTGCTCATCATGTGGACCTCGTCGATGATGTATACCCGGTATCGGCTCTGGGCCGGGGTGTACACCGCTTCTTCCTTGAGCAGGCGCACCTGGTCTACTCCGTTGTTGGAAGCGGCGTCCATCTCCACTACATCCAGCAGGGAACCGTTGTCGATCCCCTTGCAGATATCGCATTCCAGGCAGGGTTCCCCGTCTTTGGCGTTGGGGCAGTTTACCGCCTTGGCCAAAATCTTGGCGCAGCTTGTTTTGCCGGTGCCCCGGCTGCCGGTAAACAGGTAAGAGTGGGCGGTTTTGCCTTCCGCTACCTGACGGCGCAGGGTTTCGGTAATGGCGGTTTGGCCTGCCACGTCCGCAAACCGGGCCGGCCGGTATTTCCGATACAGCGCCAGATACATTTAATTCCCTCCCACACGCAAAACAAAGCGGCACGGAAAAATCAGATCCTGCACACAGACCGACAGACGGATCTGCGGCACACGGAAATCCACGCTTAATGCTGCTCGGTTCCCCGCCTGACATGGTTCACGGGACGCCGTTGCACAGGGCCCATCGATCTGCGTGAAGGGTCTGACTTTTCGGTCGTGTCGCTTTACTTGAGTTATTATACAATAGGATAGCCGAAATTGCAAGGATTTTTCATCGGGACGGCTCTTCTTCCAGCCACCGGCACCGGCAGCCCTGCTGTTTCAGCAGCCGGAACAGATCCTGGGCGGCAAGATACACGGTGGCGGTGTTGCGATTGGGATGGACGCCGATAAGCTTTCCCCGAAAGAAAGGGGACAGCCCCCATTCCACCCGGCGCTCGGCATCCTTTAACAGGCCAAAGGGGGTTACGGATCCCAATCCCAGCCCCAGAATCTCTTTCAGCTCTTCCGGGGAGGCCATGGTCAGGGGACCGGATTGAAAGAAGCGGCGCAGTGCGTTCCACTCCGCCCCGCCGTTTCGGGGCAGGGTCACCAGAAAGTAGCGCCCGCCTTTGCGCTCTTTGAGAAATAAGTTTTTCGCCACTGCTTCCGGATGGGGAAGGGTTAAACCTTCCTCCATGTGGTACAGGGCGGGATGCTCCACAAACTCGTAAGGGATGGCGCATTGGGTGAGCAAAGATAAAATTTCCTCCATGGAATCTCCTTCGAAAAAGGTGCTGCCCCTCCCACAGGAAGGGCAGCGAAACAGCTGATTTTATTTTGATTTCGCCTTTTTCTCCTTTTGAATGCAGGAGAAAATCTGCTCCAGCTCGTCCTCCGGCTGTTTTTTGGTGAACAAACTCACTACCGGCACAATAATCAAGCTGAGGAGCATGGCTGCCGCCCCGGCGTTGATGGGGCTGACCAGGTTTAAGGGGCAGTTTAAGCCCTGCACCGCCGCCACCAGATCGGGGAACAGCCCCAGGTTGAACAGTACCATATGGCCCACGGTGAACACCACGCCCACGATAAAGGCGGTCCAGACGCTGGCCCGGGTGACCCGCTTGGAATACAGCCCGTAAAGGAAGGGCCCCAAAAATGCCCCGGCCAGGGTGCCCCAGGACACCGACATCAGGCTGGTAATCAGGGTGGTCTTGTTGGCGGCGATCACCACCGAAATCACAATGAACACTACAATCAGAATCCGAATCCAAAGCACCTGGGTCTTTTCTTTCATGTTTTTCCGGAAGGGTTTGATCAGGTCGATGGTCAGGGTGGAAGAACTGGTGAGCACCAGGCTGGACAGGGTGGACATGGATGCCGAGAGCACCAGCACCACCACCACGCCCATCAGGATATCCGGCAGGGCCTGGCTGAGCATGTCCGGCACAATATCGTCATAGGTAGTAAAGTCGTCCACATAAAGCCGGCCCAGTCCGCCCAGGAAGTAGCTGCCGCCCGCCACCACCAGCGCAAAGACGGTGGAGATGACAGCGCCCCGGGTGACGGCGGGTTTGTCTTTGATGGCGTAAAACTTCTGCACCATCTGGGGCAGGGCCCAGGTGCCCAGGCTGGTGAGGATCACCACCCCCAATAGATTCAGGGGATCGGGGCCGAACAGGGAGTTTAAGCTGTTTTCCGGTACTCCCACGTCGCTGATCTTGCCCAGATTCGTCAGGGCGGTAAAGATGCCTCCCTGGCCGTTGACGGCAAAGATCACCACGGCGGCAATGCCCACCAGCATAATGATGCCCTGCACAAAGTCGTTGATGGCAGTGGCGGTGTATCCGCCCAGCACTACATAAATGGCGGTGAGCACCGCCATGCCGATAATGCAATAGATATAGTCGATGCCGAAGGCTTCTTCAAACAGCCGGGACAAACCGTTATACACCGAAGCGGTGTAGGGAATCAGAAAGATAAACACGATCAGCGCCGAAGTAATCTTCAGTCCTTTGGAGTGATAGCGTTTTTCGAAGAATTCCGGCATGGTGGTGGCGTTTAAATGGCGGCTCATCAGCCGGGTGCGGTTGCCCAGAAGCCACCATGCCAGCAAGCTGCCGATGACGGCATTGCCGATGCCCACCCAGGTGGAGGCCACGCCGTAGTTCCAGCCGAACTGCCCCGCATAGCCGATGAATACCACGGCGGAAAAATAAGATGTGCCGTAGGCGAAGGCGGTAAACCAGGGGCCCAGGTTTCGCCCTCCCAAAACAAAATTCTGCACGCTGCCCGCCATTTTCCGGCAATATACCCCAATGCCGATCATGACAGCCAGATAGAGCAGCAAAATGATCCACATAACCATTGCTTGTTTCATCCTTTCTCCATGCTTTTTCGCAGCAAAGTTTTGCGCTTTTAAGCGTTAAAGCACTGAACTTATTTTAGACAGCCTCTTATCGTTTGTCAAGGCAAGGCGGAAAAGAATAGCAGATTTCATCAAGAAACCGGTGTTACTTTGTGCAAAATGCCCAGAAATCGCCGATTGAAAGGGGAGTCAAAACGTGTTATACTGAGAAAAACAAGAAAAAGGCGGGATCCATGTTGCGCATTACCATTCATACCAATTCGGCTGCCTGTGAGATCGACACTCTGGGCGCAGAACCCAAAAGCCTTACGGATTTATTCGGCCGGGAGTATCTCTGGCAGGGAGATCCGGCGTATTGGGGCCGGACAGCGCCGGTATTGTTTCCCATCATCGGGAATTTGAAGGACAATAAAACCCTGTTTGACGGCAAGGAATACACCATTCCCAAGCATGGTTTTGCCCGGGATATGGAATTTAAGTGCATCTATCATAAGGACAACAAGGCGGTTTTCTGTCTGTATGCCAATGAACAGACCAAGAAAATGTACCCCTTTGATTTCTCTTTCCAGGTAAGCTATACGCTGGAAGATGTGGATCTGCATATCGAATATACTGTCTTTAATAACGGCGACGTGCCGATGCCGTTTTGTTTGGGGGCGCACCCGGCCTTCCGCTGCCCGGGAAAGGATGAGGCTTTCGAAGAATACCAGCTTTGCTTCCCCTCTCCTCAAACCATCCAAAGCCCGGTGTTCAACACCGTTACCGGGATGTGGGAGATGGAAAACCGGCTGCCCATTGCTGAAGGCCAGGCAAAGGTGAACCTGGATTACGAATTGTTCCGAGGGGACACCATTCTTTGTGAGAACCCTGATTTTACCCGCATTGCCTTAGCCAATGAACGAACCGGCCGGGGTGTAGAAATCCGATGGGAAGGGTTTACCGATCTTGCCATCTGGACGCCTTATGGCAAAAATGCGCCCTTCGTCTGTCTGGAGCCCTGGTGCGGTGCTGCGAAGATGGACAACGAACCGGATGAAGAATTTGTCCATAAGCATGGCGTACAAATGGTGGAGCCCATGGAACAGAAAAAATACGCTTTGACCATCCTGCCGCTGTAAATTTTCATCGGAATCGAAATCACGCCCGGAACGGTTTTCAATCCACCCGGGCGTGATTTTATAGTTTTCCAAATCTTCTTGCCATGGCCCTCTGAACATCGGGTAAAAACAGGTTCCAATCAAATTTCAAAGAAACTTTGCCCCAGGTCTTGCTTTTTTGAGGAAAACCAAGTACAATAAAGGGTATTCCATATGCAACTTTATGAGAAAAAAGGCAGGAGGTACTCCATGACCCACGAAACCGTCATCGTACTGGACTTCGGTGGACAGTATAACCAGCTTATTGCACGCCGGGTGCGTGAATGCGGGGTATACTGCGAAGTAAAATCCTATAAAACCCCTCTTTCTGAATTGCTGGCCATGAATCCTAAGGGCATTATCTTTACCGGCGGCCCCAACAGTGTTTATTTGGAGGAATCCCCTCACATCCAAAAGGATATTTTTCATCAGGACATTCCCGTATTGGGGATCTGCTATGGCTGTCAGTTGATGGCTTACACCTTGGGTGGCAGTGTGACCGGCGCTGTCACCAGCGAATACGGTAAAACCGAAACCAAGTTCGACTCTTCCAGCCTGTTGTTTGACGGCCTGCCGGAAGCCGGCGTCACCTGGATGAGCCATACCGATTACATCAACGGCCTGCCGGATGGCTTTGCGATTTCCGCCCACACCGCAGACTGCCCGGTGGCCGCTATGGAAAATCCGGGGAAGAAGCTGTACGCCGTGCAGTTCCACCCGGAAGTAATGCACACGGAAAACGGTTTGCAGATGCTCCATAACTTCCTGTTTCGTGTCTGTGGATGCACCGGAGATTGGAGCATGAGCAGCTACGCCAAAACCGCCATTGCCCAGATTCGGGAAAAGGTGGGAACCGGCAAGGTGCTGCTGGCCCTCAGCGGCGGAGTGGATTCCTCCGTGCTGGCGGCTCTGCTGAGTAAGGCCATCGGGGATCAGCTTACCTGTATCTTCGTGGACCACGGCCTGATGCGGAAAAATGAAGGGGATGAGGTGGAACAGGCCTTTTCCGGCTGGGATATTAACTTCATCCGCTGCAATGCCGGAGAGCAGTTCCTTTCCCGCTTGGCCGGCGTCACCGAACCGGAAGCCAAGCGGAAAATCATCGGGGAAGAATTCATTCGGGTGTTTGAAGCCGAAGCCAAAAAGATCGGCAAAGTGGATTACCTGGCCCAGGGCACCATCTATCCCGACGTCATTGAATCCGGCGCCGGGGATGCTGCGGTGATCACAAGCCACCACAATGTGGGCGGCCTGCCGGATCACGTGGACTTTAAGGAGATCATTGAACCCCTGCGGCTGCTGTTTAAGGACGAAGTCCGGCAGCTGGGCACCGAACTGGGCCTCAGCCCGGTGCTGGTGTGGCGGCAGCCGTTCCCGGGTCCAGGTCTTGCCATCCGGATCATCGGAGAGATCACTCCGGAAAAAGTTCGTATCCTTCAGGATGCCGACGCCATCTTCCGGGAAGAGATTGCCAAAGCGGGGCTGGACCGCAGCGTCAACCAGTACTTTGCCGTCCTCACCTCCATGCGCAGCGTAGGAGTTATGGGCGATTCCCGCACTTATGATTATACCTTAGCCCTTCGTGCCGTCACCACCACCGACTTTATGACTGCCGATTTTGCCAAGCTTCCCTATGAACTGTTGGCCCAGGTCAGCAGCCGGGTGGTGAATGAGGTGGGCAGCATCAATCGTGTGGTGTATGATGTGACGACTAAGCCTCCGGCAACCATTGAGTGGGAGTAAAAATTACAACCCCGGAAAGCCCGTATTTATGCGGGTTTGCGGCGTTCGAGCAAGTCTTTTGATAACAATTTGATAACAGCCATACAAGAGCCATTATTCTTGCAATCCAGTGGTTTATGGGTTGCGGAATGATAAAAGGCGGCTTGTATGGTGAAAGAAATCCATATTAGAAAGCCCTTAGCTGTGGGTAATAACTCATAGCTAAGGGCTTTTTGTCGTTCTTATTCGTCTTTTTTGAGCTTGTCCTGAAACGCCTCCACTAGCGTATCGCTCAGTTCCTGAGAAGGGACTTTTGCCCAGAGCTGCGTGGTATCGTATTTCGGATAGTAGTAACGCCACCGGTCGTAATCGTCCTTGCTGATTTCACTGGCAGAGAGCTTGTCTGCCTGCTCTTTCCAAGCATGAAGCATTTGCAGTAACTCGTAAGCCTCTTTGCCCTTGTCCTTGCTGACTTTCAGACAAACTTCTCCGTCTGCTTCGCTGACGGTCAGCCCATAAACATCTTCAAGGGTAAATAAGGTGTGCATAAGACCGATCTGACTGTCAATGTCGGGAACATCAAGAGCCTGCGGGGAAACATCAAGCACCTGCGCCAGTGCAGCCGTTAAATCCGCCTTCGGTTTGCGGGAGCCGGTTTCATATTGCGCCAAACGCACATCGGCGCTCCTTTCGGGAAAGCCGACAGCCGTACCAAGATATTTTTGCGTCATACCACGCAGAAGCCTGAAAAAATGGATTCTCTCACCAATCGCCATAGTGTTTACACTCCTCGCTTATGTATCTGCACATAGTATAGCAGATATGTTTAGTAAAAGTCAAGAGAAAACAAAACAAAAAAGTTTAAT
>CASDQY010000072.1 GCA_949282975.1 uncultured Oscillospiraceae bacterium
ATTTGGAAAAGGAAAACCCGTGACGCTCCAGTAAAGCCCGGATAACTGCTGGATTGGATAAATTGTCCATTCCGTACCTCCTTGCACCCATAAACATGAATTTCAATACATTGTACCACAAACCGAAGGGAAAGGCAAAAACCGCCGCCCGGTGCAGCGAAAGCGGATTGCAACCAAAAACTCGTTGGGCTATAATGGAAATAGAGCAAAAGGCGTTTGGAAAGAATGCGGTTTGTGCCGCAAAAGGAGGCTTGGACTATGCTGTTAAAACAGATGCGGTATTTTGCCGCCGTGGTGGACAGCGGCAGCTTTACCGAAGCAGCCGCCCGCTGTTACATTTCCCAATCCGCCATCTCCCAGCAGATCCAGGCATTGGAACAGGAGCTGGGGGTAAAACTGCTTCATCGGGAGCACCGCCGGTTCTCCCTCACCCCCGCCGGAGAGTATTTTTACGCCGGGAGCAAAGCTGTTTTGGAGCAGGCAGAGAGCCTTGTTCAGGAAACCCGGCGACTGGGAAGCGGTCATGCGCCTGCGCTTCGCATTGGTTACCTGCGCTGCTACAGCGGTTTGGAGCTTCACCGGGCCATTGGGGAATTTTCCAGCCGTTACCCGGAGGTGGCCATCCACATTGTCAACGGCACCCACGAAGAACTTTACCACCGGCTGCGTCAGGGCGGCGTGGATCTGATTCTCAGCGATCAGCGGCGTGCTTTTTCGGACGCATACGTCAACTATCCGCTGGCCCGGTGCGGCTGTTATGCGGAACTGTCCACCCACAATCCCCTCAGCCAAAAGGAGCGCATCTGTCTGGAAGAATTAAAGGGGCTGCCCTGTATCCTCATTGCTTCCAGAGAGCAGCAGAACACGGAACAGGATTTTTATCAAAATACCTTGGGCTTCGGCGGCAGCTATTTGTTTGCCGAAAGCCTGGAGGAAGGGTGGCTTCTGGTGGTGGGCAACCGGGGGTTTCTGCCGGTGGAAAGTGTGGGCACCTTGCCGCCGGAAGGGGCAGCCATTCGCCGGCTTCCGATCTATCAAAACGGGAAGCAGGTTCTGCGCAATTACTGCGCTTTCTGGCGCAAGGACCGAAGCAGCCATGCGATCGAAGAATTTGCCGGGATCCTGCGCAGGCTGCTGGAGGTACCGGCCTGATTGAGCAAAGGGAGAAGCCCATGGGTTGAAATCCCTGGGAAGGCTTGTCTGCGTTCCTCCATCTGCCTTTTGAAAGGGAACTGAAAAAAATTAAAAAAAGGGGTTGACAAACCGGAACCTGCTGTGTATACTGTCAATTGTCCGATTTCATATAATATGATTTCGGACAATTGGAGGCGGTGAAAATGAACCAGGGCACGGAAACGCCGAAAACACTGGCGGAGTTTCGGGAAGCAACCATGGAACTGGACAATACCTACACCGGCTTTCCCAAAGCCTGCGGGCTGTCCGAAGCGGAATATTGGTCGCTGCTCTTTATTTATGAGGGGGCGGCCACCCAAAGCCAGATCAGCGACCGGCTTTTTCTTAGCCGTCAGACCTTAAATTCCGCATTCAAACAGTTGGGGAAAAAGGGGTTGATTCGTTTGGAGCCCTACGAAGAAAACCGGCGCTCCAAGCAGGCTTTATTAATCCCGGAGGGAAAAGCGTTTGTAGAAAAGAATGTGCTGCAGATGCATCGGATCGAAGAAAAAGCATGGCGGCAGATGGACCCGGCAGAGCAGCAGGCCCTTACCAATTTGACCCGAAAGTTCAACCGGTTGATCCAAGCTGAACTCAATGCCGCCAAATCCAATACAGAATAGCAACCATCGGAAGGTTTGCGGCCGCAGCCGCAACGACCGGAGAAGATGTCGAGTGCGCTCGGTTATTTGAAAAAGTAACCGGGCGCTTTTTCTGTTCAAAGGGTTTTGTAACATCAAAAAAGAAGGAGAAGGATATGATCCAAAGCTGTTTCGTGCTGCCCCTTTGGGGGCGGTCGCCCCCTGAGAAATATAAGAGAAAATCGGTCATCGGAGGACTGGCCATCGCAATGGCCGGCTGAACGGAGTTCAGCCATAGTCGATAAGATGTCGGGTGCGCCCGGTTATGGAAGGTAACCGTGGCGCATTTTTTCTGTTTTTTTCCATAGAAAGGATTTGAGAACGGTATGAAACTCATTTTACAATTCATCAGACCGCACTGGAAGTTGTGTGTAGTGACGGTTTTACTGCTCATCATTGACGTGGCGGGGGCGCTGTTTATCCCCACCCTGGCGGCTCAGATGCTTAACCAGGGCACTTCCGGGGCTTCCTTTCAGGCCCTTCTCACCACCGGGATTCAGATGGCCACGGCTTCGGTGCTCTCCGGCGTCTGTGCCATTTTGGGGGGCTATGCCTGCGCCACTTTGTCGGCACGGGTGGGCAAAGATATGCGGGTGGCCATTTACGAAAAGTCTTTGAAGCTGTCCATCTATGACTTTCGTCATTTCGGCACCGCCTCCATCACCACCCGCACGGTGTCGGACATTACCACCATCACCATGGCGCTTACCAGCTTTATCCAGATGGTGCTGCCGGTGCCGGTGATCTTTATCATCGCTCTGGTGCTGTGTTTCAGCTTGGATATGGAAATGGGCTTTATCCTGCTGGGCGTGGTGGTGGCAGTGCTGGTGCTGGCTTACTTTATCATGCAGAGCGCCGCACCGCTGTTCAAAAAGCTGCAAAAGCTGCTGGACCGCATGACCACTGTTTTGCTGGAAAACCTTACCGGCGTGCGGGTGGTTCGGGCCTTCAACAATGAAGCAAAAGAAGAGCGGCGGATGGGCATTGCCTTTTCCAAATATGCCGGTACCTCCATTAAGGCCAACCGCCGGTTTGCCAACCTGGACGGCCTTTCCTTCCTCTTCATTAACCTGTTTATCGTGGTGGTTTACTGGCTCAGCGGCGGGCGGATCAGCAGCGGGAATTTCCAGATCGGCGACATCACCGCCGTGATCGAATACGCCATGATGGTGCTGTTCTTTATGATGATGGCCCAAATGGTGATTATGACTCTGCCCCGGGCGCTGGAATGCTGTGATCGTGTTCGGGAAGTGTTGGAACATTCTCCGGAAATCCAGGATATGGTGGCGGAAGATCCGGAAACGGAGGAGGACCAAACCGACGAAGTTCTCTCCTTCCGTGATGTGTCCTTCCGCTTTGCCGATGCGGAGGAGGATACCCTTTTTGACCTGAACTTTTCCTGCAAGCGGGGCCAGACAACCGCCATCATCGGCGGCACCGGCAGCGGCAAATCCACCGTGGCTTCTCTGATTTTGCGGTTCCACGATGTGACAAAAGGCTCCATCAGCCTGAATGGCGTGGATATTCGGCAGATGACCCAGCGCTACCTGCGGGATCATCTGGCTTATGTTCAGCAAAAGGCCTGGCTGTTTAGCGGCACCATTGCTGACAACCTGCGCTACAGCAACCCAAATGCCACCGAAGAAGAATTGATGCACGCCGCCGATGTGGCCCAGGCAGGGGATTTTATCCGTTCCCTGCCAAAGGGGCTGTATTCCTTTGTGGCCCAGGGAGGCACCAACTTTTCCGGCGGGCAGAAGCAGCGCCTTTCCATTGCCCGGGCATTGGTGAAGAAGCCGGAGCTTTATATTTTTGACGACAGTTTCTCTGCGCTGGACTTTAAAACCGACGCAGCTTTGCGAAAGGCGCTGGCCAAGGAGACCAAGGATTCTGCTGTGCTGATTATTGCCCAGCGGGTCAGCACCATCCAGCACGCCGATCAGATCATTGTGCTCCACGAAGGGCAGATGGCGGGAATCGGCACCCATCAGCAGCTGCTGGAAACCTGTCCTGTTTATCAGGAAATCTATGAGTCCCAAACCAAGAAGGCACAGGAAGCATGAAACAGAATCGAAAGCAAGGCACCGTGCTGCGGCTGGCCCGCCAGCTCAAGGGGCAGTGGATCCGCCTGACGGTAGTGGCGGTGTCCATTGTGATCTATGTGGCGCTGAGTATCTACAATCCCATGTACAGCGCTTTGGTGGTGGATAACCTCTGGCAGAGCATCCAGGCGGCATGGAACGGCGGGTATCCCTTTTCCATCACCTGGGACAACATGGGCTGGGAGCTGACCCTGCTGGCGGTGCTCTATTTCTTTACCTGGATCTTTTACTACCTGCAATCCTATCTGATGGCCAGCGTGGCGGAAAGCCTGAACCTGAACCTGCGCCGTCAGATCGCCCAAAAGCTCAACCGGCTGCCCCTGCGGTTTTTTGACCAGAACCTGGCCGGCGAGACCCTCAGCCGGGTTACCAGCGACCTGGATAAAATCGCAGAAGTACTGCAAACCGGCCTGCTGAAACTGATTGTAGCTATCGGTACGGTAATCGGGTCGGTGGTGGTGATGTTTTATTACAGCGTGCCGCTTACCCTGATCTTTTTGGCCTTTATGCTGATCAGTATCATCATCACCCAGCTGGTGGCAAAGAAAAACCTGCGCTGCGCTTCTCAGCGGCAGGAGACCATCGGGGAACTTACCGGCATAGTGGAAGAATACTACAACGGCCGCAACGTCATCAAAGCCTACAACCACGAAGCACAGAGCCAGCAGCAGGTGGAGGCTGCGGCGGAAAGGAACCGTGCCGCCAACCAAAAGGCGGACTTTCTTACCAACTGCGTCAATCCCCTGATCCGGCTGCTCACCCGGCTGGCCCATGTGGTGATCGCCATCATTGCCGGCAACGCCATGCTAAACGGCACCATGACGGTGGGTGTGGTGCAGGCCTTCTTCCAGTATATTAACCAGGCCGGCGAGCCGCTGACCGAGGCCTCCTTTATGATCAACTCTCTCCAGGCAGCCTTTGCTTCCGCCAAGCGCACCTTTGAATTGCTGGATGAGGAGGAAGAGATCCCCGATCCCACTCAGCCCCAGTTGGTGGAGCACGCCAAAGGGGAGATCGCCTTCGATCATGTAAGCTTCGGCTATTATCCCGATCAGATCCTGATGAAGGACATCAGCTTTGTGGCAAAGCCGGGGCAGAAAATCGCCGTCGTGGGCAGCACCGGTGCAGGCAAGACCACCTTGGTAAACCTGCTGATGCGGTTTTATGAGGTCAACAGCGGTAAAATCACCCTGGACGGAGTGGATACCTCTCAAATGACCCGGAAAGGGCTGCGGCAAAACTTCGGGATGGTCCTTCAGGATACCTGGCTGTTCTCCGGCACCGTCGCCGCCAACATTGCTTACAGCAAGCCGGATGCAACCCGCAAGGAGATTGTTGCGGCGGCCCGGGCGGCTAAGGTGGACTACTTCATCCGCACCATGCCCCGGGGCTACGATACCTTGCTGGATAACGAGGCCGCCAACCTTTCCGCCGGCCAGCGCCAGCTTTTGACCATCGCCCGGGTGTTCCTTTGCGATCCGCCGGTGATCATTCTGGACGAAGCAACCTCCAGCGTGGATACCCGCACCGAGGCGGAGATCGGCAAGGCCATGAAAAAGTTGATGAAGGGCCGGACCAGCTTCGTCATTGCCCACCGCCTGTCCACCATTCGGGACGCAGACGCCATCCTGTTTATGGAACACGGCAATATTATCGAACAGGGCAATCACAAAGAATTGCTGGCCAAGAAGGGCGCTTATGCCGCTCTGTATTACAGCCAATTTGAATAAACGTTTTTGGCAGACCGCCCCGCCGGGACTCCCGGCGGGGTTCAGACTGTCGAGAAACCCCTGCACCGCAAAAATGCAGAGAAAAGAAAAAAGAAAGAAATTGGAGCATGTTCCCATAGTTTTGTTTGCGCCATGGAGCCAAAATTAGCTCCATGGCTGCATTTTTGCTCCCGTCGTCAAAAACAGCTTGACGTATCTGTATACGCCTGACGCCGTTTTTTCCTAGGTTGCAGGTGTCTCTCGACCTCTGCCGGCTTGGGGAAATTTCTTGTTTTTGACGGGGTTTTGTTTGTTTTCGCCAAAGAATGGCATTTATTTTCTACAAATTGAACAGCGAATCCGAATAAAAAAAATTGCGCAGATAGGGCAATTATGCTATAATGGATTCATTGAAGTTCGTTTTTTCTGTTAGATTTTACGAAGAAATCCCACAGAGAGCAGCATAAGGAGCGAAGAAGGATGAAACAATACCATGCAAGCACCATCAAAAACATTGCCATAGCCGGACACGGCGGCAGCGGAAAGACCACTTTGGTGGAGGCTTTGCTCCACGCTACCGGCGGCAGCGAGCGCCTGGGCCGGGTGGAGGACGGCACTACTGTTTCCGACTGGGATCCGGAAGAAATCAAGCGGGGCATTTCGGTAAGTATGTCGGTCTGCCCCATGGTGTTCCGGGGCTGCAAGATCAACCTGCTGGATACTCCCGGCCAGTTTGACTTTGCAGCGGGCCTGTACGAAGGCGTTCGGGCAGCCGAGAGCGTGCTGCTGACGGTGTCCGGAAAGTCCGGCGTTACCGTGGGCGCCCAGAAGGCCTATCGGTTGGCAAAAAAACAGAACAAGGCCACGGCGGTGTTCGTGGGCAAGCTGGACCGGGAAAGCGCCGATTTTTATAAGGTGCTGGAGCAGCTCAAAACCTTGTTCGGTCCCACCATCTGCCCGGTGGTGGTGCCGTACAGCGAAAATCAAAAGGTGCAGTGTTACATCAGCCTGATTGAAATGAAGGCGTATAAATATACGGACGGCAAGGCCCAAGAGGTTCCTATGCCGGAAATCGACCACCGCCTTCAGGGCCTGATCACCGCCATCAGCGAAGCCGTGGCGGAAACCGATGAGGAATTGTTTGAAAAATATTTCTCCGGCGAAGAATTTACCAATGCGGAATTGGTGATGGGAATTCACAAAGGTGTTAAGAGCGGGGACATTACTCCGGTATACTGCGGCAGCGCCATCACCGGCGAAGGGCTGGACCTGCTGCTGGATGGGCTGGATATGCTCCTGCCCACCGCCAAGGAATCCGCCATGGAAGCGGCCAAAAACCCGGAAGGGGAAGAAGTGGCGGTTCTCTGCGACGAAGACCGGCCCCTTACCGCCCTGGTGTTCAAAACCGTGGCCGACCCCTTTGTGGGTAAATTGAGCTTTATTAAAGTCATCGGCGGTAAGCTGCAGCCCGGTTCCACCCCCAAAAATATGACCACCGGCCAGAACGAAAAGATGGGCAAGATCGTCTTGATCAGCGGTAAGCAGCAGGAAGATATGCCCCAGATCGTGGCGGGGGACATCGGCGCAGTGGCAAAGCTGTCCGCCAACACCGGCGACACCCTCTGCCAGGGAGTGGAAGTCACCCTGGCCGGAGTGGATTACCCCAAAGCCACCTTCCAGCGGGGCGTGGTGCCCGCTGCCAAAGGGGAAGAAAGCAAGGTCAGCCAGGCAATCCGCCGGTTGGCCGAAGAAGACCCCACCATTGTTTACGGACATAACCATGAGACCCACCAGCAGCTGATCTCCGGCTTGGGAGAACAGCACCTGGATGTGGCGATGAGCAAGATCAAGAGCAAATTCGGCGTATCCTTTACCCTGGCCGATCCCATTGTGGCCTACCGGGAAACCATCCGGAAAAAGGTAAAGGTGCAGGGCAAATACAAAAAACAATCCGGCGGCCACGGCCAATTTGGAGACGTTTGGGTGGAATTTGAACCCTGCGACAGCGAAGAACTGATCTTCGAAGAACGGGTTGTGGGCGGCGCCGTGCCCAAGAACTTCTTCCCGGCGGTGGAAAAGGGCCTGCGGGAAGCAGCCAAAACCGGCGTGCTGGCGGGCTACCCCACCGTGGGCATTAAGGCTGTTTTGGTGGACGGCAGCTATCACCCGGTGGACAGCTCGGAAATGAGCTTTAAAACGGCGGCCAGCCTGGCCTATAAGGAGGGCATCCCCCAGGCGGGGCCGGTGCTGCTGGAGCCCATCGGCTCTCTGGCGGTTACGGTGCCGGATTCCTGCACCGGCGATATGATGGGCGAACTGAACAAGCGCCGGGGCCGGGTATTGGGCATGACCCCTGCCGACGAAGGCGAAACGGTGATCGAGGCGGAAATTCCCCTGAGCGAGACCGCCGACTTCTCCACCCTGGTGCGGCAGATGACCCAGGGCGCCGGGGAGTTTACTCTGGAACTGGCCCGGTATGAACAGCTGCCCAGCCAGCTGGAAGCAGCTGTCATTGCTGCCGCTAAGGAGCGCAACGGCTGACCCTTGTTTTGACTAAAAAGAGATAACGGTCTTCTGGCAGATATCTGTCAGGAGACTGTTTTTTCGCCTTCACCTGTGGAAGTTTCTTCCAACCAAAGACAGCTGGCCCGGTATAGTGGGAATCGGGCGCAAAATGTGTTATAATGATTGGCAAGGCCAATCATTCAGATTATCGAAAACGTATTTCGCAATCTCTTTCGTCACTTTTTGCGAAAACCCTTCTGCGGATTGCCTGCAATCAGCCTTACCTCAAGGGGAATGGGAAAAGGAACGCCGAGACAAAGGCTTCCCCCTGGGGGGAAGCTGTCGCCGCAGGCGACTGATGAGGGGGAAAAGGGGAGTTTTTTACCGGCACAAACCATGATGTACAGCAAAAATTGTCTACTACATTTCCCTGAGATCAAATCTATTCATCCGTGATGCCACATCATCAGTCAAGGCTGCGCCTTGACAGCAGATGCGGCTGTGTCGCATCGTCTCTACAAGGGGAAGCTTTTGCCGAGTCGGTTTGAAAAAGCAAAATAAAAGGTTTCTCAACAGCCTGAATGATTGCTAAGGCCAATCATTACGGTTCCCGCTTTGC
>CASDQY010000073.1 GCA_949282975.1 uncultured Oscillospiraceae bacterium
ACAGGATGAATTTTCGCTGCAAGCAAAGTGCCGCCCAACTACGTGGGCGGCACAGCGGGAATCCCAGCGGCAGCTGCGCCGCTGTTTCGTTTACTTGGTAATGCGCTTGGTGTTCCAGATGTTGTCGGAATATTCCATCACCGCACGGTCGCTGCTGAACAGGCCGGCCTTGGCGATGTTCACCAGGCTCATGTTGGTGAACTTGGTCTTATCCCGGAACGTCTCGCCCACCTTCTTCTGGGCTTCCACATAGCTGCGGAAGTCGGCCAGAATCATATAAGCGTCGGCTACACCGTAGTTGTTGGTGAGCAGGCTCTTATAGATGTCGTCGAAGCGGCTGCCCAGTTCGCCGTTGATCAGCATATCCAACACTGCCTTCAGTTCGGGATCGCTGTTGTAATACTTGGTGGGATCGTAGCCCTGACGCCACAGATCGTCCACCTCGTTGCTCTTGAGGCCGAACAGGAAGATGTTGTCGTCGCCCACCTGCTCGTGGATTTCCACATTGGCGCCGTCCAGGGTGCCCAGGGTGACTGCGCCGTTGATCATCAGCTTCATATTGCCGGTACCGGAAGCTTCCTTGCCGGCAATGGAAATCTGTTCGGAGATGTCGGCCGCCGGGATGATGATCTCAGCCAAGCTGACCTTGTAGTCCTCGATGAACACGACCTTCAGCTTTTCCTGCAGATCGGGGTCGTTGTTGATCAGATTGGCGGCAGCATGGATCAGGCGGATGATCTGCTTGGCCATGAGATAACCTGCGCTGGCCTTCGCCGCAAAGATGAAGGTCCGAGGCGTGATGTCCAGGCCCGGATTTGCCTTGAGCTGACGGTACATATACAGGATGTTCAGCACATTCAAAAGCTGACGCTTGTATTCATGCAGCCGCTTTACCTGCACGTCGAACAGGCTGTTGGGGTCCACCTTGATGCCGTTATGCTCGGCGATATAGGCGCACAGACGCTTCTTGTTGGCCAGCTTCACCCGGCGCAGTTCTGCCAGAACGGTCTTGTTGTCATAGTAATCCATGAACTTTTCCAGGCTGTTGGCGTCGTCCAAAAATCCGTCCCCAATATACTTCTTCAGCAGATCGGTCAGACCGGAGTTGGACTGGCACAGCCAACGCCGGTAAGCAATGCCGTTGGTGACGTTGGTGAACTTTTCGGGAGTAATATAATAGTAGTCGTGGAAAATGGAGTTGATGAGGATTTCGCTGTGGAGCTTGCTCACCCCGTTGACCTTATGGACACAGGCCAGGCAGAGGTTTGCCATCCGCACTTCTCCGTTGGCAATGACAGCCATATAATTGATCTTGGCTTCATCATTGCCGTAGACCTGGTGGAGCTGGATCAGCAGGCGGCGGTTGATTTCGCAGACCAACTGGTAAATCCGGGGAAGCTGTTCCTTGAACAGGTGTTCCGGCCAGCGTTCCAGGGCTTCGCTCATTACCGTGTGGTTGGTGTAAGCCAGCACCTTTCCGGTGATGTCCCAGGCCTGGTCCCAGCCATAGCCGTATTCATCCAGCAGGATGCGCATCAACTCCGGCACGCACAGCGCCGGGTGGGTGTCGTTGATATGGACGGCCACATGTTCGGCCAGTTCGTCCATATTGTCGTAGTACCGGTTATACCGGGCAATGATGCTCTGCAAAGAGGCGCTGACCATCAAATACTGCTGCTTTAAGCGCAGGGTCTTGCCTTCCAGATGGTCGTCCGCAGGATAAAGCACCTTGGAAATGGCTTCCGCCATGGTGTTTTCTTCCAGCGCACGGACATAATCCCCACGGGAGAAGGCCGCCATGTCAATGGTATTGGGGCTGGTGGCGCTCCACAGGGTCAGTTTGTTCACGGCATTGGTGTTGTAGCCGGAAATCAGCATATCGTAAGGCACGGCGATGACGTCGTTGGTGTTGGAATAGCTCACCTTCATCCGGCCGTTTTCGTCCATGGTTTCATGAACCTGGCCGCCGAAATGGACGGTGTAGGTCTCATCCTTGCGGGGAATCAGCCAAACATCCCCCAGGTTGAGCCAGTCGTCGGGATATTCCATCTGCCAGCCGTCCACAATCTTCTGCTTGAAGATGCCGAACTCATACCGGATGGAAAAGCCGGTGCAGGGCACGGACAAAGTGGTGGCGGAATCCATATAGCAGGAAGCCAGACGGCCCAAGCCGCCGTTGCCCAGTCCTGCGTCGGGTTCCATGGCGTAAAGATCCTTCAGGTCCACTTTGATTTCCTTCAAAGCGTCCCGGAAAACATCCTCCAGGCCCAGGTTGAACAGATTGTTGTGCAGGCTGGTCCCCACCAGAAATTCCATGGAAATGTAGTAGACCTGCTTGGCCTTTTTGCCTTCATACTGGTCGCAGAAAGTCTGACGTTTCTTGGCCAGCATATCCCGCACCACCAAACAGGTAGCCTTAAACACCTGTGTGTTGGTGGCTTCCTTCAGATAGCAGCCGAAATGCCGCTGACACTTATCGTCCAGAAGCGTAAAAATTTGCTCTTTGCTGATACTCACTTGTTTCCCTCCATGTTTTGGAATACTGTCATGCCCCGGCCGGGCCGGGTGCAATCCGATTTGTCCGGCGGCAAGATGCCGCTTATGAGGTTTCACCTTTTCCTATCATACCAAATCAAGGCAGATAATTCAAGCAGCAACTTCCACCTTTTGAAAAAGTTGTAACCATCACCAGAATGCGCCTTTAAATCTTGTGGATTTTATCTCATATTATGAGGATATAATTTCCATTATTTGGTTTTTTGCGAAATTTCTTACTGAAAATGATGTCTTTTGAATGCTTTTGCGTGTTTGACGGATTCTGTTTGCGCCGGAATTGGTTGAAAAAGGAAAGGGAATTTGCTATACTAGAGAAAATATATGGAAAGCGAAGCAAAAAACAGAACCGAAATTGAAGCCAGAAAAGTGTGATAAGCATGAGAGTATTGTACGACAGCAAAAATCCGGACTATAAAAAGCCCTTTGGCTGTCTGGAACAAAACCAGTCCTGCCGGATTCGGATTCGGATTCCGCTGGAATGTCAAAGTAAAACCGTTACCATCCGATTTGCAGGAGAATACACCCCGGCGGTGGAATTCCCCATGACCCGCCAGCCGGAAACCGACGGCAGCTTTGAAGGATACGAATCCTTCGTGGGAGAGTTTTCCCTGGCGGAGTGCGACTTATACTTCTACTATTTCCACGTCGAGATGGAAAACGGCGTGATGGACCTTTATAAAGAAAACTACCGTGACGTGATGATCGGGGACGAAAACAGCCCCAAATGGCAGCTCACCGTCTATCCGGCGGGGTACACCACCCCCCGGTGCTTCCAAGGGCAGGTGATGTACCAGATCTTCCCCGACCGATTCTTCCGTTACGGGGAATGCGACACCTCCGAAAAGCTCACCCCCTTCCACCTCCACGAGGATGTCCACGACTGCCCGGAATACCGGCCGGACCAGAACGGCATCATCTGGAACAACGACTTTTTCGGGGGCAACCTGAAGGGAATTCAAAAGAAGCTTCCTTATTTAAAGCGGCTGAATGTGTCCATTCTCTATCTGAACCCCATCTTTATGGCCTATTCCAACCACCGTTACGACACCGCCAACTACCGCCGGGTGGATCCCCTGCTGGGCACCGAAGAAGATTTCAGAGAACTCTGCACCTCCGCCCATCAGATGGGAATGAAGGTCATCCTGGACGGGGTATTCAGCCATACCGGCTCCGACAGCCTTTATTTTGACAAGCTGAACCGTTACGGGGGCGGCGCCTATCACGATCCCAACTCCAAATACCACAGTTGGTATCAATTCCACGGGGACAACATCAAGGAATACACTTCCTGGTGGGGCATCGACACCCTGCCCTGCGTGGAGGAGCTGGACGACAACTATCTGGACTATATCATCCGGGGGGAGGACAGCGTACTGGCCCACTGGATGGGGCTGGGGGCGGACGGCTTCCGACTGGATGTGGCGGACGAGCTGCCCGACGAATTCATCCGCCTGCTCCACAAGCGGGTAAAGGAACTCAACCCGGACGGGCTGGTAATCGGGGAGGTTTGGGAAGACGCCTCCAACAAGGTAGCTTACAGCGTCCGGCGGCGGTACTTCACCAATCTGGAGCTAGACGCCACCATGAACTACCCCTATAAAGACGCCATCATCGGCTACGTCAAAGGGGAAATGGACGCCGCCGCCATGGCAAGGGCGGTTATGACCATTGCGGAAAACTACCCCAAGCCCATTTTGGACTGCGTCATGAACAGCCTTTCCACCCACGACACCATGCGGATCCTCACGGTGCTGGGGGCGGACCGGTTCGATTACTCCCGGGATGAAAAAGCCGCCGCCAAAATCCCGCCCCACCTTTACCGCACCGCCATGAAGCGGGCCCGGGCCGCCGCCTTTTTACAGTTTATGCTCCCGGGCACCGGATGTATCTATTACGGGGATGAAGTGGGGCTGGAAGGATACGAGGACCCCTTCAACCGCCGGTATTTCCCCTGGGACGATATCAA
>CASDQY010000074.1 GCA_949282975.1 uncultured Oscillospiraceae bacterium
CGGGAATATTGTGCGGGTGATGATGCCGTCCGCCTCCATGGAGCGCAGGCTGTCGGTCAGCACCTTTTGGCTGATGCCTTCCAAATCCTTTCGCAGTTCATTGAAACGCCAAGGGCGGACTAATAAATTGCGGATGATGAGAAGTTTCCATTTGCTTCCGATTATTTGTACGGTGGTTGCCACCGGACAGGCAGGCATTTCTTCCTTGGTCAGCATATCCGTTTCCTCCTGTAGGCCAATGGTTTCAAAAAGAATGTTACATTAAAATTATACGGCTGGATACAGTATTTTGCAAGAAAAATTTCCGGCTTTTAGCATTTGGGAATTCAGGTTCGCCCCAAGAGTCACAAAAAGGTGACTATGTATGAAAAAAGTGCGTACTTGTAAGGCTGAAAAAAATCCGTACAATGATAAGTACAGAGAGCAAAACCGCCCTCTGAATACAAAAACGGAGGTCAAAATCATGGCACTGTCAAATCTCTTTGGATGGAACAAAAAAGAGGAGGCGGCTCCCGCTGCCGCCTGCGGTACTGCCTGCGGCGCCGGTGACAAGCCGGAAGAAAAGCCCACCGCCTGTGGGTCTGCCTGTGGCGCCGGTGACAAGCCGGAGGAAAAGCCTACCGCTTGCGGGTCTGCCTGCGGCGCCGGTGATAAGCCGGAAGAAAAGCCCACTGCCTGTGGTTCTGCCTGCGGCGCCGGGGATAAGTGATCCGTTCTATCTCCGCAAAATCTGTTCCCGGCAGGAAGCTGCCTGCCGGGAACATACGAAATCTTACTCGGTTGATCCGATTGATATAGAATAACAAAAAGGGAGAGCATGGAAGATGAAACAGTATTTTTCTTTTCAGTGGCACGTTACAGACGAATGTGACCAGCGCTGCAAGCACTGCTACATTTTTTCCGAAAACAACTGCAAAAAGCTGGACGCCATGACCTGGGAGCAGATGAAGGAAACCTTTTATAACTGCCTGGATTTCTGCCAGGTGTATGACCGGCTCCCTTACTTCTACATCACCGGCGGAGACCCCATCCTCCATCCGGATTTCTGGAAACTGCTTGAACTGATGAAAGAGCACGGCATTCCCTTCACTATCCTGGGCAACCCCTTTCACCTGAACAACAAAGTTTGCCGCAGGCTGAAAGAATACGGCTGCGAGAAATACCAGCTTTCCCTGGACGGGATGCGTCAAACCCACGACTGGTTCCGCAAGCCCGGCAGCTTTGACATCACCTTGGAGAAGATCGGCTGCATCAACCGGGCGGGCATCCGCAGCGTGATTATGACCACCGTGTCCGGCACCAACATCGACCAGGTGCCCGATATCATCGACGCAGTGGTGGAAGCCGGGGCCAATATCTTCGCCTTTGCCCGCTACTGCCCCACCAGCGAGGAAAAAGATGTGGGCATCACACCCCAGCGCTACCGTCAGTTGCTGGCGGACTGCGATCAAAAGTTCAAGGCGTATGAAGCCGCCGGGTGCCAAACCTATTTTAACAAAAAAGACCATCTCTGGACGCTGTATGAATACGAGACCGGCGCTTTCAAAATTCCCGAAGCGGTGGAAGAAGGGATGATCTACGGCGGCTGCAACTGCGGCAACTGCCATCTGACCATTCTCCCCACCGGCGATATTTACGCCTGCCGCCGGGTGCAGAACAGCAAGGTGGGAAATGTGTTGGAGGACCGGCTGGCCGACGTCTGGGTTTGCCAGATGGAAAGCTACCGGGATTACACCAAATTCGAAAAATGTTCCAAATGCGAATTGCTGGCGTTTTGCCGTGGCTGCCCGGCGGTGGCCAGCGGAAAAGACAGCAATTTCTATGCCGCCGACCCCCAGTGCTGGAAGGAGATTGCTTGTTCATGAATGAATTGATGCATTGTATTCTTCATCGCCGGGCCATCCGCCGGTTTGACACCCAGCAGATCCGGGAAGATGCGCTGCAACAGATTTTGCAGGCCGGGCTGTACGCTCCCAGCGCAGGAGGGCGGCAAGGTGTGTTGTTTGCGGTTTGCCAGGACACAGAGGTCAATGAACGGCTGGGAAAAATCAAACGTGCCAACTCCAACCCCCGCATGGCTACTGCTACCAGTTATGTTTCCAGGGAACAGCCCAGCATTGCGGACGATCCGAACCTGAAAAACACTTTTTACGATGCCCCCACGGTGATCACCCTGTTTGCGCCCAAAAATTTTCTGTTTGCCGGGGAAGACTGCGCCGTGGCGGCAGAGAACATGATGCTGGCGGCGGACAGCCTGGGGGTGGGTTCCTGTTACATCGGCCAGGGATGGACCGCCTTTGCCGACCCTTACGGTCAGATGATCCTGCGCCGGTGGGGAATTCCGGCCAATTATTATGGGGTCATGCAGCTTTTACTGGGCTATCCGAAAAAAGGTGATCCCCATCCTAACCCGAAACCCCGAAAAGAAGGGCGGATACTGCGGTTTTAAGCCGTATCGTTAAGGAGGAAAAACCAATGGATGCAAAAACCTGTTTACAAAAACTGCAATATGTGGGGGTATTAGCTTTTGCCACAGTGGATGAACACGGCAATCCCCAGGTTCGGAATATCAGCGCCATTCACTATGAACCGGATGCCATCTATTTTTTCACCGCCAGAGGAAAGGATTTCTGCCAACAGCTTTTGTCCGACGGCCGGGTCCAGATTTTGGGGTACACCAGATATAAGGAAATGATCCGCCTGTCTGCCAAGGCTGTGCCGGTCCCCCAAGAGGAACAGAAACACTGGATGGACGTAATCTTTCAGGAACAGCTCTATCTTTCCAATGTGTACCCCGGGGACACCAGGGAAATCGGTATCATCTTTGCGATCAAGGATGGGGCTTTGGAGTATTTCCATCTGGGCGTGAATCCCATCTTCCGGGAAAGCTATGTGATCGGTCAGGGCCGCATTGCCCCGAAGGGTTATGAGATCACCGATAGCTGTATCGGGTGCGAAACCTGTGTGCAGCATTGTCCCCAACGCTGCATCCAACCGGGAGGGCCTTTTGTCATTGCACAGGAACACTGCCTGCACTGCGGCAACTGTTATGAAAACTGTCCGGTTCAGGCAATCCGAAAGAAGGGTTAATATGACGCAAGCACAGCGAAGGCTGTTTCTGATTCAGGAATTGCGGAAGGAACAGCCTCAGTTTTCCGATTTGAAAATACCAAAACAGGAAGCGCAACAGAAGGATTTGCTGCGCAGCTTGTTTAACATCCGACCGCCTCAGCCGGTGAGCCGGCGCTTTTTACAGGTGCAGGACGCCTATTTGCAGGAGGAAACCAGGCAAAAGGGCATTACCGCTCTTGGTGAATTAACCCCCGTGGAAGACGGGATCTATCTTTGGCAGGGGGACATCACCACTCTGGAATGCGACGCCATTGTCAACGCCGCCAACCGTCAGATGCTGGGCTGCTTTGTGCCATGTCATGGGTGCATCGACAATGCCATCCACACCTATGCCGGAGTTCAGCTTCGGTTGGCCTGCGCCCGCCTGATGGAACAGCAGGGCAGGGAGGAGGAAACGGGAAAAGCCAAAATTACACCAGCTTTTAATCTGCCTTGCCGTTGGGTGATCCATACGGTGGGGCCCATTGTGTATGGGCGACTGACCCGGCGTGAGGAAGGACTTTTGGCGGATTGTTACCGCTCCTGCCTGGAATTGGCCGTTGAAACCGGCTGTAAAAGTATTGCCTTTTGCTGCATCTCCACCGGGGAGTTCCACTTTCCCAACCAGCGGGCGGCGGAGATCGCCTTGCAAACGGTCCATAGCTTCCAAAAGGAAACCGGCAGCAAGCTTCAGGTGGTATTCAATGTGTTTCGTGACCAGGACAAAGAAATCTATCAAAGGCTTTTCGGGGGGAAGGAAGGATGAAAACGGTAAAAACAAAGCCCAATATGATTGAACATGCCCGGGAAATATTGGATCAGGCAGAAGTTGTTTTGATCGGCGCCGGCGCCGGCCTTTCCTCTTCGGCGGGATTTGTCTACCACGGGGAACGGTTTCATCAAAATTTCGGGGATTTTGAAGCAAAGTATGGCTTTCACGATATGTATACCGGGGGTTTTTATCCCTTTGAATCGTTGGAAGAATACTGGGCTTATTGGAGCCGGTTTATTTTCATCAACCGCTTTCAGGATGCACCCAAACCGGTGTATTCCGATTTGTACCAACTGGTAAAGGACAAAGACTATTTTGTGCTCACTACAAATGTAGATCATTGTTTTCAAAAGGCCGGATTCGATAAAAACCGCCTGTTCTACACCCAGGGGGATTACGGCTTGTGGCAGTGCTCCAAACCGTGCTGCCAAAAAACCTACGACAACGAAGGAACCGTCCGGAAGATGCTGGAACAGCAAGTGGGGATGCGCATTCCCACCGAACTTGTGCCCCGCTGTCCGGTTTGCGGCGCCCCCATGACCATGAATCTTCGGGCAGACGATACCTTCGTACAGGATGAAGGCTGGTACCGGGCATCGGAACGATATGGGGATTTTGTCCGGCGGCACAAAAATGTGCCGGTACTCTACCTGGAATTAGGGGTGGGCATGAACACCCCCGGCATTATCAAATATAATTTCTGGCAGCAGGTGTACCGCAATTTGAAATCCACCTATCTCTGCATTAACCGGGGGGAATCCTATGCACCCCGGGAAATTGCAGACCGCAGCTTCTGCCTGGACAGCGATATCGGCCTGGTTTTTCAGGCGTGACGGTGCAAAACCCATCCAATTCGGCTTTCCGGCAAAAGAAAACAGAGCCTCCGTTTTTTCCGGCGCTCTGTTTTGCTTTGGGGTAATATAATAGAGATTCAATCGTTTGAAAAATCATTGCCTGCCTTGGTGAAAGGGGCGCTTTATCATGCCGCAGAACATATAGTTTGCCATGTTCAGCGCCTGGTTTTCAATCTCGTCGAATACCTGAATGTCTGCGGCGTAGTTTCCCTGCAATCGCAGGGCGGCTTCCTTTTCTGTCATTGCCAGGTGGCTGTGCAGCATCTCTTGCCATTTCTTTTCGCTCCAGTAGGGATTGACGGAACAAAGGAAGCGGGCGATTTCATCCGCATTTTGATACCATTTTTTACGTGCGCAGTCTGCCTTTTCCGTTTCACCGTTTTTGGCCGCATTGACCAGATCGGCCGCAATCAACAGATGCTGGGTAAAAAGTTTCTGAAATTCACCGGCTGTTTTTGCACCGTAAACGGGAGCAAGTAGCTGGGCAAAATCCTTGGGATTTCGAAGCAGCCGATTGGTAACGCACTTCAAATCCGCCAAGTCTGCCGCTGTGCTGAGGATAAAAAATCGTGTCCAATATACATGCTGTTCCCATAATTGCTGCAACTGACTCATCAGACAAATTTGCTGTTGGGTGTATCCGTTACACATACTTTTCCCCTCCTTTGCAGTGATACTTTATTATCACTGCATGACAGGGAGGGGATAAAGTTTCCGGCTTTTCCACCCATCAAAACCGCTCCCCGGAGATTTGCTCCGGGGGACTTTGGTTCGGACAAAAAGAAAATCGGAGCAAAGGTTACTTTGCTCCGATCTGGCGGAGAAGAGGAGACTCGAACTCCTGCGCCGGTTTAACCCGACCTACGCCCTTAGCAGGGGCGCCTCGTCACCAACTTGAGTACTTCTCCAAGCGTTGACGTGCCAAAGGCATATTTCTTTCATTCGCAGCAAAATCTGCACCCCAGAGAATGGCGGAGAGAGTGGGATTCGAACCCACGGTACGTTGCCGTATCACTGGTTTTCAAGACCAGCTCCTTAAACCGCTCGGACATCTCTCCGAGAAACGCTGTGCAGCGAACTGACAACGTGATGATTCTAACATACTTTCTGTGGAATGTCAAGAGGAAAATTACAGTTTTTTTAATTTCCTTCTTGGTCTTCCATGGAAAGGGTAAGAAAGGCCCGGGCGCCGTCGTCCACAAAGGCCATGGTCATGCGGGCCAGCGTTTGCGGGGACTGTTTGCGTCCGCTCAGCAGCCAATGCTGCATAATGCCGATGCAGCCGTTGACCAGATAATTGTAATAGTAGTCCGCCGCAGCCTCGTCCGCCCGGTAATCCCGGATGAAGCGATGGATCAACCGGGGGCGCAGGATATTGCGGATCCGCCTTAAAAAAACATTGGAGCGATCCTGTTGAAAGATGGCCACGCAGGCCTGGTAATTCTGGGTGAAGTATTCGAAGATGTCCAGAATGATGTAGGGAGCAGGATCTTCGTTTTCCTGCACCTGGGAACAATGGGTCTCCACAGTGCGGCTTAACTCGTCCATAATCTCCATCTGGACAGCGTCGTACAGTTCATATACATCGTGATAGTGAAGGTAAAAGGTCCCCCGGTTGATGTCCGCTTTCTGGCACAGCTCCCGAACGGTGATCTGTTCCAGGGGCCGGTGCTGCATCAAACTCAAAAGAGACTGCTGCAAAGCGTCACAGGTGCGCTTTACCCGCCGGTCTGCCTTTTTTTCCATAAAATTCCCTCCGTTTCTCGACATATTCTCATTATATGTTTATTATGCACCAAATGTCAAGACTTTGTTTCTTGCAATGGCTTTCCCCCTTCGGTATAATAAAAGGGAAACAATTTCAGCTATCATGCCGGCGCTATTGGACTTGTTTGAGGTGATTTTTATGACGATGCGTGAATTTTTAAACGGGGAAGCGTTTGACTGCTACACCCATTTCGGCGCTCATCCCACCCGAGACGGGGTGCGGTTTCGGGTTTATGCCCCAAACGCCCGATTTGTACAGCTCATCGGAGAATGCAATCATTGGCAGGGCGACGAAATGTATCGGGAAGAAAACGGCGTCTGGACCGTGACCCTTCCCCAGGCCTGGATTGGGATGCTGTATAAGTACCAGATCACCGCTCAGGATGGTTCGGTGGTGGATCACAGCGATCCCTTCGGTTTTTCCACCCAGCTGCGGCCGGAATCCGCCTCGATTGTCTGCGACCTTTCCCGCTTTACCTTTACCGATGAAGACTGGATGGCCTCCCGGGATAAAAATTACAATAAGCCCATGAGCATCTATGAAGTGCATTTGGGTAGCTTTGTTCAAAATCCGGACGATCCAAACGGCTGGTACAGCTACGAGGCCTTGGCCCCCAAGCTGATCGCCCATTGCAAGGAGCATGGCTTTACCCATCTGGAGCTGCTGCCCATCAGCGAGCATCCGGCGGATTGCAGCTGGGGCTATCAGAGTACCGGCTTTTTTGCCCCCACTTCCCGGTACGGGACCCCCATCCAGTTAATGAGCTTTGTCAACCAGTGCCACCAGCATGGGATCGGCGTCATCACCGATTTTGTGCCGGTGCACTTTGCAACCGATTATTACAGCCTTCATCAGTTTGACGGAACTCCCCTTTACGAGTATCCCGACGACGGAGATACCGGCTACAGCGAATGGGGCAGCCATAATTTCAATCTTGCCAAGGGGGAAACCCGCAGCTTTTTGCAGAGTGCCGCCAATTACTGGCTGGATATGTACCACTTTGACGGCATCCGCATGGATGCGATCCGCAATGCGATTTATTGGCTGGGCAATCCCGACCGGGGCGTCAATGATCGTGGGGTGAAGTTTATCCAGCAGATGAACCTGGGCTTAAACCGGCTGCATCCCACCTGTATGCTGATGGCGGAGGATTCTTCCGACTTCTTAAAGGTCACTGCTCCGGTGGAATACGACGGTTTGGGCTTTGATTACAAATGGGACATGGGGTGGATGAACGATACCCTGGATTACTTTAAATTGGAGCCTCTGGCCCGGCAGTACCATTACAACGACATTACCTTTTCCATGCACTATTTTTATAACGAACTCTTTGTGCTGCCTTTCTCCCACGACGAGGTGGTTCATGGCAAGGCCACCATTGTCCAGAAGATGTGGGGGGATAACTATGAAAAGAAATTCGCCCAGTGCCGAGCGCTGTATGGCTATATGTTTGCCCATCCCGGGAAAAAGCTGAACTTTATGGGCAATGAAATTGCTCAGTTCCGGGAATGGGATGAAACCAAAGAGCAGGATTGGAGCCTGCTGAGCTATCCCATGCACGATGGATTTCTTCATTATTTCTCCCGGCTGAATCAGTTGTACCAGCAGCTTCCTGCTCTGTACGACGCAGAATACAACAGCGCCTGCTTCCGCTGGCTGGAGGTGGACGCACCGGATCAAAGCGTTTTTGCCTTCCGCCGCTCTGCCCAGGGACAGAAGGTGGCAGTGGTGCTGAATTTCTGCGATGTGCCCTGGAAAGCGTTCCGGCTGGGGCTGGAAGAAGCCTGCACCTTAACGCCTTTGATTTCCAGCGACTGGCAGTGCTGGGGCGGGGAGAGTGCAGAAAGCACCCAGCCGGTGGCATCGGAAGCCATTCCCCAGAAAGAATTTTCCCACTCTGTGGTGCTGGATCTTCCGCCTTTTTCCGCCCAGTGGTTTTTGGTGGAGCCTGCCCAGGAAGATGCGGGGCCTTTGAACTGTCCATAACATTGTTTTCCCTTTCCATTTTGGAAAAGGGAAGATCTTCCTTTTCCGTTTCCCGAGGCATATGCTTCGGGAAACTTTTTAAAATTCGTGAAAAAGAAAAATTCTGTGCCGCAGGGCGGGAAAATTTTGGAAATCTGCCGGTTTTTGAGAAATGCAGTTGACTACACCGTTTTGGTATGGTATAATCGAATCCACCAAAGGATACAATATCTTGTAGCTTTGTAGCAGCTTGGCTACAATTTATCCAGCTTCTTCCAAAGAATGATCAAAGGAGTGAATGGATCATGAAGCAGCAGTTCTGCCCGGAATGGGAAGGTTTTGCGCCCGGTAAATGGGACCATACCGTCAACGTTCGAGATTTTATCCTGAGAAACATCACCCCCTACGATGGGGATGAATCTTTCCTGGCTCCGCCCACCGAAGCCACCAAGACCCTGTGGGATCTGGTAATGGATCTGTCCAAGAAAGAGCGGGAAGCCGGCGGTGTGCTGGATATGGATACCAAAATTATTTCCACCATCACCAGCCACGGCCCCGGTTATCTGAACAAGGATCTGGAACAGATTGTGGGATTTCAGACGGACAAGCCCTTTAAGCGCTCCCTTCAGCCCTTCGGCGGGATCCGCATGGCAATGAACGCCTGCGAAACCAACGGGTATCATGTGGATCCGGAAGTGGTGGAAATCTTCACCAAATACCGCAAAACCCACAATCAAGGTGTGTTTGACGCCTACACCCCGGAAATGCGCCTGGCCCGGAAGAGTGCGATTATCACCGGCCTGCCCGACGCCTACGGCCGGGGCCGGATCATCGGCGACTACCGCCGGGTGGCTCTGTACGGGGTGGACCGCCTCATTGCGGATAAGCAGAACCAAAAGGACACCTCCCTGGTGCGGATGACCAGTGAAAATATCCGCCTGCGGGAAGAGCTCACCGATCAGATCACGGCGCTGGGCGATCTGAAGAAGCTGGGGGAAATTTACGGGTATGATATTTCCCGCCCGGCCAAAAACGCTAAGGAAGCGGTGCAGTGGCTGTATTTCGGCTATCTGGCCGCTGTGAAGGAGCAAAACGGCGCCGCCATGAGCCTGGGCCGGACTTCCACCTTCCTGGATATCTATATTCAGCGGGATCTGGACAAAGGCATTCTCACCGAACAGCAGGCCCAGGAGCTGATCGACCACTTCATCATGAAACTGCGTTTGGTGAAGTTCGCCCGGACGCCGGAATACAACGAACTGTTCAGCGGCGACCCCACCTGGGTGACCGAATCCATCGGCGGCGTGGACGTCAACGGCAACCACATGGTTACCAAAAACTCCTTCCGCTATCTCCACACCCTGGACAACCTGGGCCCCGCCCCGGAACCCAATATGACGGTGCTCTGGGCCAAAAAGCTGCCCCGGAAATTTAAGGAATACTGCGCCAAGATGTCCATCAAGTGCTCCTCCATCCAGTACGAGAACGACGACTTGATGCGCCCCATCCATGGCGACGACTACGCCATTGCCTGCTGTGTGTCCTCCATGCGGGTGGGCAAAGAGATGCAGTTCTTCGGCGCCCGGGCCAATCTGGCCAAGTGCCTGCTTTACGCCATTAACGGCGGTGTGGATGAACGGCTGAAAATTCAGGTGGCGCCCAAATATCGTCAGGTGGAAGGGGATTACCTGGATTACGACGACGTTATGGAAAAGTATGAGCAGATGATGGAATGGCTGGCCGGCCTTTACGTCAACACGCTGAACATTATCCACTATATGCACGATAAATACTGCTACGAAAAGCTGCAGATGGCCCTTCATGACCGGGAAGTGAAGCGTTACTTCGCCACCGGCATTGCGGGCTTAAGCGTGGTGGCGGACTCTTTGAGCGCCATTAAGTACGCAAAGGTAAAGTGCATCCGGGATGAAGACGGCATTGTGGTGGACTATGAAGTGGAAGGCGACTTCCCCAAGTACGGCAACAACGATCCCAGAGTGGACGATATTGCCGTGGAAATTGTCCACAAGTTCATGGACATGATCCGCAAGCACCACACCTACCGCCACAGCGTGCCCACCATGTCCATCCTCACCATCACCTCCAACGTGGTGTACGGCAAAAAGACCGGTAACACCCCGGACGGACGGAAGATGGGCGTTCCTCTGGCCCCCGGCGCCAATCCCATGCACGGCCGGGATACCCACGGTGCGGCGGCCAGCCTTTCCAGCGTCAGCCGCCTGCCGTTCCGGGATGCGCAGGACGGCATCAGCAATACCTTTACCATTATCCCCGACGCTTTGGGCAAGAACGATAAGATCTTTATGGGGGATCTGGATTTGGATCTGCTGGCGCAGGAAGAGTGATCCTTCCGTTTTGGGAAAGGAGGCGTTCTGAATGGACCCTCAGCAACAGGAAGTGGATCGGTTGGTCGATCTGCTGGATCAGTTGATGGAAAACGGTTCCGGCCATGTAAACCTGACATCGGTGGAAGGGGAAGGAGTCTCTTACCGGACTTTGAATACCTCCGCCTGTCAGCAAGGCGACTGTGCCTGCCGGGAACCCACCCTTCATCAGGGCATTGATGATGGGGATGCGGAGGAAGACACTCCGTAACATTGGTTAGCATAAGGTTTTTGTAGTGAAACAGGAGGTTTGAATTATGGAAGCCAATCAAAATCAAGTGAACAATCTGGTGGATCTGCTGGACGGTTATGTGGAAAAAGGCGGCCACCATCTCAACGTGAACGTGCTGAACCGGGAAACTCTGCTGGATGCCCAGAAGCACCCGGAAAAGTATCCTCAGCTCACCATCCGGGTTTCCGGTTATGCGGTGAACTTTGTAAAGCTCACCAAAGAGCAGCAGGATGACGTGATCAGCCGGACTTTCCACGAAGCTCTGTAAGTCGATTTTTCCCCAGCAGGAGGAGCAGGAGTACCCTGCTCCTCCTGCGCCGGTTTGGAGGTGTTTTTCATGATCGGCTATGTACACTCCTTAGAAAGCTTTGGCGCTATGGACGGTCCGGGTATCCGGTTTGTGGTATTTTTGGAAGGATGCCCCATGCGCTGTCAATACTGCCATAATCCGGACACCTGGGAGATCCGCAAACAGACGCCTATGACCCCGGAAGAAGTCCTAAGGCAGTACGAGGGTTGTAAGGAGTTCTGCCGGGGCGGCATCACCGTCACCGGGGGGGAACCTTTGGTACAGATGGAGTTTGTAACCCAGCTATTCACCCAGGCCAAGAAAAAGGGGATCCACACCTGCCTGGATACCAGCGGCATCCTGTTTGATCCTCAGAACACCCAAAAGATGGATGCCCTTTTGGCGGTGACCGATCTGGTGATGCTGGATATCAAGGAGATCGACCCGCAAAAACATCTGGCGCTTACCGGCCGGCCCAACGACAAAATTCTGGCCTATGCCCGGTATCTGGCCCAAAAAGGGATCCCCATCTGGATCCGCCATGTGGTGGTGCCGGGAATTACCGACGATCCGGACGATCTGTTTGCGTTGGGCGAATTCATTGCCGGCCTGAAAACCATCAAGGCCCTGGATGTACTGCCTTATCACGATATGGGCAAGGTAAAGTACAAGGCTTTGGGAATTCCATATCCCCTGGAAGGAATCCCCCCCATGTCCAAAGAAGGGGCCGCCAAAGCCAAGGACATCATCCTTTCCGGCATGAAAAAGCGGTTAAAAGAACAGCGCAGCCAAAAGATGCCTTGACCTCGGAAAAATCGGAGGTGTTTTCCGCCGTGTTCCGGTTCTGCAAAATATAAAATCCAATTCCCCTGGACTTTGAACTTCCAGGGGAATTTTTCTATGGTGAATTCTTGAATTTTGAAAAAACCCTGGTAAATACGTTGACTTCTGTGAACAATATGGTGTAAACTGAATAGAAAGAGGGCGATACAAATAAAATTGTATCTGCGCACGCCCAAATTTTAGTAAAATAATACAAATTAGGAGGGATATTATGGATTGGTGGATCTATTTGATTCCGGTGGCGGCGGGGTTATTGGCCCTGGCCTTTGCGGTGTACTTTGCGCTGTTTATCCGCAAGCAGGAAGAGGGCAATGCCCGGATGAAGCAAATTTCCGGCGCCATTACCACCGGCGCACGGGCATTTTTGTTTTCGGAATATAAGATCCTGGTGATTTTTGCCGCTGTGCTGTTTGTGGTCATCAGCCTGGTGATTAGTTTTCCTACTGCCATCTGCTTTTTGATCGGCGCATTGTTTTCTACCCTGGCCGGATATTTTGGCATGACGGTAGCCACCATGGCGAATGTGCGCACCGCCAATGCGGCTGGAAAATCCGGCATGAACCAGGCACTGAAAATTGCCTTCCGGGGCGGCGCCGTGATGGGGCTTGCCGTGGTAGGCCTGGGTGTTGTGGGCATGGGACTGATCTTTCTGTTTTTGGTGAACACCTATGATTTAGCCAGCGACAGCACCATGCTCAACATCTTTACCGGCTTTAGTTTGGGTGCTTCCTCCATTGCCCTGTTCGCCCGGGTGGGCGGCGGAATCTATACCAAGGCCGCCGATGTGGGGGCGGACCTGGTGGGGAAGGTGGAAGCCGGTATTCCCGAGGACGATCCCCGCAATCCTGCCACCATCGCCGATAATGTAGGGGATAACGTGGGGGATGTGGCCGGTATGGGCGCCGACCTGTTCGAAAGCTATGTGGGTTCCATTGTTTCCGCCATTACCCTGGCGTTTGCCGCTTCCTACACCGGCTCCGACGCTATGACCGGCGCCGTTTTCCCCCTGCTGCTCTGCGCCATCGGCATTTTAGGTTCGGTCATTGCCGCTTTCTTTGTGCGAGGCAAAGAAAATTCCGACCCCCAGCGTGCACTGAATTTGGGAGAATATATCGCCACCGGTTTGGTGATCATCGGCGGGGGACTGTTAAGCTGGTTTATGATGGGTTCCATGAATCCGTTTTGGGCGCTGCTGGCCGGTTTGGTGGTGGGCACTGCCATCGGCAAACTCACCGAACTATATACTTCCGATAAGTA
>CASDQY010000075.1 GCA_949282975.1 uncultured Oscillospiraceae bacterium
GCCAGATAGCTCATGGTTTTGGCCAACCGGTTTCTGGTTTCCGCCCCGGTGCGGTAGGTGAGCCAGCCGTACAGCAAGGCCACCCCTACCATCAGGGGGATAATCCCCAAGCTCACAAAAGCCATGGAAGGCTGATAGTTGTAGAGCTGTAAAAAGGCCACAATACCGGCATAAATGGTGGTGCCGATACCGATGAGCACCTGGAAAAAGTAGCAGGCACTATCGGCGTCGGTGGTGATACGGGTCACCAAGCCGTTGGCACTGTCCCCATCGTAAAACCGGGTGGGCAGCCGCATCATTTTATTCCACATCCGCAGCCGGACGCCCAGGTTGATCTTCTGGTAAGCCAAACCGGAAATATAGGTGGTTGCAATGGTCAGTATCCCGGAAAGGACGATATAAACGATATACCGAACCAACAGGTCGGTGTTCACGGAATTTTGGGTGCCGTCAATGATGGAGGCGGTCAGGGTCACCGATTCCACTTCCACATTGGTATTGATTACCGAAAGGGCCACAAAGATCAAAAGGAGGATCCAGGGCATTTTCACCCCTTTGAAAACCTTGGTATACCGCCAAATGGCTTTCAGCATGCTGCTTCCTCCTCTCCTTGTTTTTGAGTTGCCACCAATTCTTGGAACAGAGGACAGGTTTGGTTCAATTCTTCATAGGTCCCGCAGCCGGCTACAGCGCCTCCGCTGAGCACCACAATCTGGTCTGCTTGTTCCATCATGGACAAATCGTGGGTCACGATCACTTTCGTTTTCCCTTGGAAAAGCTGATAAATGGTGTCCTGCACCGATTTTGCCGCTACCGCATCCAGAGCGGAAGTGGGTTCATCCAGCAGCAGAATCTCCCCGTTTCGTAAAAATTCCCGGGTCAGCACCAACCGCTGCCGCTGTCCCCCGGACAAAGAACTGCCGTTGGCGGCTATCATGGTATCCAAGCCGTCATCCCAGGCCTGGATCGTATCGTAGAAGCCGGACTGTTTGGCGGCTTCCAAGATTTCCTGATCGCTGACCTGGCGGTGGATGCCGTAGGTCAAAGCTTCCCGCAGCGTTCCGCTGAAAATATCCGCTCCCTGCTGGGCATACCCAAACCGCTTGCGCAGTTCCTTGGGGGTCACGTCGCTGACAGACACCCCGCCCACACGAACTTCGCCGCTATCGGGTTGGTAGAACCGCTCGATCAGGCTGATGGAGGTGGTTTTACCGCTGCCGCAAAGGCCTACAATGGCGGTGGCGGAACCAGCGGGAATGGTGAAGGAAACATCGTCCAATGCCTTTTTATCCCCGTAGGAGAAGGACACATGATCGAACACAATATCCTTGCCTTGAGGAAGGGCCTTGCTTTCCCCTTCTTCTTCCACCGGCGCCACGTTCAGGTGAGCGGCACGGGCCAGGGTACCCTGGATGGTTTTCAGATCAGTCCAATAACTGATTAAGGTGTCGAAGTTGTTGGAAATGGTGGCGGAGTACATGAAAAAGGCCACCCATTCCTGCATGGTAATCATGCCTTGATTTAGCAGCAGCACGCCGAACACCATAACGATCATGTTTTGCAGCAAACCGATCAAGGTGGACAAGGCGGAGATGCCGCATTCCAGCTTGGTTACCCGCATATTGGCTTGGAACAGTTCTTTGGCAACCGCTTCCCCGTTTTTCAGCTCCTGTTCTTCGCTGGTATAGGTCTTGATTAAGCTGAGATTCCGCACCCGTTCTGCCAGGTAAGCGGTGAGTCCGCCGATCCGCTGGTACAATCCGTTTTGGGTCCGGAAGCGGCAGCGGCCGATGAAGATCATATAGGCCACCTTTACCGGCAGCAGCAACAGCAAGGCCAGCATCAGCCAGACATTGTAGCTGGAAACGGTGGACAACGCCCGCACCACATAGTAGATGGCAGGGATGATCCCAACAATGTACTGCACCAACTGCTTCATGGCTTCGGAAGCATCGTTGGTCACGGTACTCATCAGGTTGGAAGGATTGTTTTCAAAGTAGTAATCCATGCGGATATTCAACATCCGCTTCCACAAGGTCCGCCTGGCATTTCGGGCCGCAAAATGCTGGGCGGGACAGCGCAAGGCGGTATCTGCGCAAAGCACAATGGTATAGGCCACATAAAACCAGATGGCGTCAATGAGTACCTGTGGATCCAAACTTCCGCTGAGCAGCCCTGCCGTGGTGGTGGGAAGAAGAAGGTTGACTTCGCTGTAAGCCATATTGCAGAGGAAAGCCACTAAAATCCAAATCCAGGGCATCCGTACCGATTTCAGCAGCTGCCAAAACTCTTTCCAGTTGGCTGCCTTTTCCTTCCCTTTCTTTTTTCGTGGTTTCACTTCAGCACCCCGCAGTTTTTAATTGTTACATCTTAGAATTGGGGGCTATCACTTACGGCTGATATTCCGCCAACCCATTGTAGCTGGCCATCCAATCCAGATAATCCTGGGCAGAGGTGCCGGAGAACATTCCCATGCCGGAATAGGTGGCCACCATGGCCTGAATCATATCGGTATCGGAATAGATGTAAATCACATTGCCCTCCTGAGTCAAGGTCTGACCTTGGGACTGGTAAAAGTCCAGCAGGCTGGTGGCGGCAGCTTCATCAGCAGCCACAATCACCTGGTATTCGCCTACAGCCTGTCCGTCCTTGGCGTAAAGGATTTCGTACATGGCCTGGGCGTTATAGCCGGACATCTGCATATTGTTGATTAAGGTAGAGCCGGTGCTTCCCTGGTAAACATACCGGGTGTCATAATCCAATCCTTCCGGATCGGAGATGGAAAAGCTGTCGGTGATCTGAATGGCGGTTCCTTCCGCTACACCGCTGTTATCAGAAGGAGTGCTTTCCTCCCCGCTTTCCTGGGCGGAAGAAGCGGAAGAAGCAGTGGAGGTGGTGGAAGCTGGATTACTGCTGCAAGCGGCAAAAGCAGTCATCATGACAGCGGCCAAAAGCAGGATCATGGTTCTTTTCAAGTGTTTCATACAATCTACTCCTTTAGGTTTGGGAAATTAGTTTTCCCCGGATTCATCTTCTTTGAAATAAGGGGTGACGGCGGCAGTGGAAATTTCTACCGTCTCCGGGACAGGAATGGTATCTTCGGTCAAGGTCATGCCGTAGGGAACATACATGGCATTGTAGTAAGCTTCTACCGTAGCTTCCGACATCATGCCGTACTGCACATACAGGTCCATGGTCTGCTGGACGTACTCTCCGCTGTTGAAAACTACTACCACGTTATCTTTGCTGAGAGAAGTGTCGTAAAATCCGCTCAATTTCTCTGCCAAAGCCGCCGCGCTGGCGTCATCCGCCATGACGTAACACTGATATTCTCCCAAAGGTGCGGTTTCTTTGGCATAGAGGATCACATAAAATTCCTCTGCCCCGTTCTGCACTGCAAAGGGGTTAGAAGAGTCTCCGTACAGCACATACCGGGCGTCGTAGTC
>CASDQY010000076.1 GCA_949282975.1 uncultured Oscillospiraceae bacterium
CGTTTTCCTCAATGAGTTTAATCGTCGCCTGTATAATTGCTTCTTTATTATCCATGCCAACATCTCCTTTTGAACATTGTTCAATTATATTTTACTGAACTGCGTTCAAAAAGTCAAGGGGGTTTAACATATCGACGACTGTGATTACTCACAAGTTCATCGGTTCTGTGTCTTTGATGACAGTTATATCATCCTATAAAAACATCGTCATACAAATAAAAATAACCGGGTAACCCCGGCTTTCCGTTTACACCGCAAGACAGCTTTTACACCGCAAAGGCACACTTTTTAATTTTGCCCATACCTTGTATCAAACTCGGTAAGATTATTTCGTACAAGATTCCATCGTAAGGCTCCAGCATTTCGGCAATCAAATTAACGATACATTTCGGCGTGTAGAATTCACCCTTGCCTTTCCCTTCAGCAAGCGCAAATTTGCTGAGGAAATACTCATAGATGCGCCCGATGATGTCGTTCTCTTTGTCATCGGTATTGATGCGGTTAATCTCGTCCAGCAGGGAAGCCAGCTTTGCCGTGTCGAGCTGCAAGCGGGAATAATAGTTGTCCGGCAGAGCACCCTTCAGCGCCGGGTTTGATTTTTCAATGGTGTATAGCGCTGTGTCAATTTTCAGGGCGATGTCATCCTGCTTGGCATTTTCCATAATATAAGACCAGCGGCTTTCCTCAGGCAGATAAAAAACATTGTCCTTTGTGTAGAAGGCCACCGTGTCCACAAATTTTTCGCCGTACTGCTTTGTAATCATTTCCCTCTGAGCGTCAAATTTATCACCGGCGAATTTCAGGAAAAACAGACTCAGGACAACATGCTTATACTCCGCAGGCTCTACCGAGCCACGCAGCTTGTCCGCACTTTTCCAAAGCGCTTCCTCCATAGATATTTCTTTTTTCGGTTTCGCTGTCCGTGCCATTGTTATTCCTCCGTTATCTTATCCGTATGATCTGGGATAATCTCCATAATATCGTCCATCGTGCAACCAAGCGCAATGCAGATTTTTGCCAGCACCTCAGTAGTAACATTGTCACCACGGTTCAATTTTCCAATGGTGTAATGGCTGATTCCCGCCGCCTGTTCCAGATCTTTTTTCTTCATGTCTTTATCTATCAGTAGTTTCCATAGCTTTTTATAGCTGATTGCCATAGCATATAACCTCCCGACAAACGGCAAAATCTATAATCTGATGTTTTATTATAGCACTTTTTGATGAATTATTCAACTGATATGTATGCGTTCGCTGTATTTTAGAAAGTCAATTTTATTTTTGGTATCGAAAGTGTGCCCGCCATAATTGGCGGGAAAATTTTTTGCCTTTTTCAGGATTGCCGTCCCTAAACATCATCCCCAGTGGGAATAAGTGAAAGGCTTTCTTACTGTGCCTTAAAAATTGAAAAACAATCCAAATGATATGACTTTGCGATGACTTCGCAGGAGTGAGTGAAGCGCACACTTGACGGGGGCAGGGATAGTAAAACGTTATTCGGAGAAAACGGTAGATTCTGTAAATCAATGGATTATCAAATCGTAAGGAGGCAGGAATCACGGTCATTCCAATCACATCAAAGCAGTCAAAACGGATTAACGCCCTTATTAAAAAGCTCTGCTGCAATTATGCAGACGGTAGTTGCCTTCTGCTGGACGACGACGAGGAATATTCCTACGTGTAGTGTATCAGCCGGTACTAAATTAGCTGCAACTATTTCAAAAATGTAATCCTTCCAGCAAATAAAGAATTATTCGCTGAAATTATGCGCCCGGCAAGCAGAAAGCAATACCAGATCTGCAAGGCGTACTTTGTACCAAAAGCGAACAATCAACGGTACTGGTCTGGGCTGCGCTACTGTGCAAAAGCGGAAGAAAGCTACTAAGTGCCAGCGCAGGAAATGGGCGGCGCATTCTAAATCGGGTTTCAGGGCCGAGTCCTGACAGGTTACTGGTTTGTGAATACAAACAGTCTTCTCGTTCTGATAGAGCAAGGCTTTGATTGAAAAATCTTGTACTATTTGGAACAAGTAGAAAAGCAATATCTATTTGCCGGTATGTACAATTCAAGCAAGACAGGACGGGTTTGGCACGATCTATGAGATAAAGAAACACCTCAAATTGGGTCCCAGGTAATAAGTTTTGAAAAGTCAAAAAACTAATTAATATATCCGTGGATATGAAAAGAACCCTCTATTGAGAGGTACAGCCTAACTATGTCGCACCCTGATCTTGCGTAACGAATTAGTTTTCCTATATCACATCAAAGAAACTTTTTTGCATTGTAAAACATCCTTCCTTCTAGCAAACAGAGCTTTATCAGAAAGCATCTCTTAATAATAAAATGTCAGAAATTTACCCAGTTTTCATGCAAAGAAGAAAGATTTACAATTATTTTTCAAAATTCACAAATTTGACATTTTTACAGTAAAAACAAATATAAAAAGCAAAATTGGTCATTGGCATAAATCTTTATCTTTCTGATTTTATTTGAAACCGTTTCATTTGGAACAAAGAAAATCAATAATACGAATATCAGGAAATTCTTTTCTCAAAGCATTGTAACTACAAAATGATTGTAAGGACAAGAAGAGATACTTCAAACAATATCATCAATATAAATAAATATATTCTTAATTAGTAACTCGCCGTGTACAGCCCCTGCTGTAAGGCGAGGAAAAGGAATGAGGTTTTCCCAATTCACATAAATCCATTGGTAAAAAATTTCTAACACTAAACCTGTTCAAACAATGCAATTAGAATCACCAAATCCTAATTGATTGACGTTAAATAAAGTGGATTCAAACAATAGGATTTACTTCATTCACTAAGGTTTGGAATAAGTAATTTGGTTCATGAACCGAAGCATTTTATAACCTGATTATGGAATACTTCTTTATTCATATAGCTTTAGATTACTCACCGTGTACAGCCTCAGCCATTCGGTGCATGGAGAAACAATGCCATATCCAACATTCATTCGCACACCGAGTTGGTCTTCAGTTTACAACAGCCAACCAAATTAAGGTAAAGCTGGAAAGATTGCTGCCGCCAAAGCCTTGCCGGCCAGCGTTTAACGGATTCGATTGAAAGAACAGGATTCGATTCGTCTACACTGTTTCTATTTTGTAACAAATGATGTCAAGAAAACTTTTTGTGGCATAATCACGTTACGATTCCCAGATGCGCTAAAGGCAACGCAACCCCAAGGCAGGTTCCTACTTTGCCTTAACGGCTAAGGGGGTGTGGGGGATGTTCCCCCAGGATTTTTAGATTATTTCGATTATAAGATATTGGTATAACAAACCGGTTTGCTGTGACGATGAAATCATCGCACTACACGGCGAGTAGCCAAATCAAATATCATAAGGGATGACATTCGAAGAAGCCAATTATATTGTTACTTTTCTTTTTAAATCTTTTTTTCTTTTAGAGAATAATTTCCAGGTCCCTTCATCCCGCATAAAACCTAGGAAAAGCAACGATTTACAAAAATTCCTTGGGGGAGAAATACTACAAAAAAAGGCGAGCTTCAAGGGAGTATTGTCCCCCGTATTCGGGGAGAAGGTTCCCCCAAATTGGCGCTTTTTGGGGGAGAATTAGTACATCGAACATAATCGAGTCCGTCCAAAGATAAAAAATAGCATCGTGAGAATTTTTGGTTTTCCAAAATTCTGACAAAATAAATAGTGTTGGATCTTTTTCCAGATCTATATTGGTTCAACCGTATCCGGGATATTTCAATTCAAATTTTAGGAGGATTTTAAAATGGCAAATTTATTGCGGCAAACGAAAGACGAAATCAATTCCAAGCAAAAGCGAGCTGAAGCATTGAAAAAAGACTGCAAAAGATTGGTGGTTCAATTAAATACCTTATCCCAGCAGTTGCAGTATCCAACGAAGGGCGATGTGCTGACATCCAATGAACGAAAACTAATTTTATTTTTAACAGCACAGGCCATTCAGCAAAAGCGTCTTACACCTTATGTTGTCAAAATTTCTGATTTACCAAAAATCATGGGAATTAAATTATCCGGAGGAACCTACCGAAAAAGGTTGATCAAAACATTGGAAAATCTTGCATACAAAAAATTTAATATCGTTCATCAACCCCATACAACCATGTTGTGGATTCAGTTCCCCATTTTTCACCCAAAAGAACACACGGTGGAACTTCGTTTACATAAAGATTTGGAACCATTCATCTATGTTGGTTCCAAGGATCCAAGAACAATTTTTCGGTACAATGAAATTATTTGTTTACAGAAAAAGCATTCGGTGGATCTCTACCTGCTGCTCTGTTCAGCGACCGAACTTGGTAAATGGAAGGAAAACGCAAAAAATTTTTCTGCATTGATCGGCGGTGCCTACAGCCGGTTTAGCGACATTGAAGAATATGTCTTGGCCCCAAGCGTGGAAGAGATCAATCAAAAAACCAATATTTTTGTGGCCTACAAATTAGTGACTGAAAAAAGAAAAGTAACAGCCATTGAATTTGAAATCAAGGATAATCGCAGAGAACAAATCGCACGAAAAAGAAAAAAGAAAAAACAAGCAAAATATCAAAACGTATTGACCGATTAAAAGATCAAAAAGGAAAGGCAATACACATCAAGTCCAAGATAAAAGTCTTGGTGCAATTTGGTTTATCAACCATAGAGGTAGTCTTATGTAGCAAATTGTCGGTTTAATCGTCATCAAAATTAAGATAAATAAAGAAATGGAAATTTCCAAAAGGACAACAGGAAGAGTAACCTACAGTAAACAAATGAAACAGCCTTACTCCATTGAGTGCAGCCCCCGGGAGTAAGGCTGTATTTTCTACTCAAATGAAGTTGTAATCATAATCAGCATTGCTGCATTAATTTTTTCTCAGCCAAAAAGAGGAAATCCTATTTACCCGGACGGGCTGGAGACGGTGCCCAGACGCTTACCATTTCCCACCGGAACCGATGGATGCTGCGGCAAGCCGATTATGCGGTTAGCTACATCACCCACTCCTTGGGCGGCGCAGCGCAATTTTTTGCCCAGCCAAAGCGCAGGGAAAACAGGTCATCAATCTTAGAGAGGAGCCGCTTCGTTGATATGCCCTTTCAACGCAAATCGCCCGCAGCACATCAAACCGGAAGGCCACCCTCTTTGGTTCTCCATGCTGCGGGCAATCCGCAGAGACAATTACAGACAATTTGCTGCGGCAGTCAAGCCGCTGGATATTACATTACATCTCCATCACCTCCTTTGCCGCTTCGCCAGATCCAGCAGCGTCGGGCTGACCTGCCAAACTGAATTGTCCAGCTTGACCATTAAGCCATCCTCCTGCAATGCCCGGAATACTTTGAAAACCTGCGCTTTCGAGCATCCGGTATGCCGAACGACCTTATTCTGCCTGCCCAGAAATAAGTCGGAGGACTTGTATAAATGATCCAGGATGTACTCCACGATCCGGATGTCACTGGACGATTGCAGCTTGGTCAGCTTCATTAGTGCTTTGCGACGTCTCCTGCAGAAACTGGATATCCACTCGGTATTTTTTCCTGATTCATTTTTCCCTGCACCACAAGCATCGCAGGCAGCCATTGGACAAAAATTTCTAAATTTCATTTAGTTTACCTCCTAAAGTTAAGGTGCAATTTGAACAAATGAGAAGGATTATTCCCTCCTACTTATAGTATTACGAAAAATGTTTTTTCCAACCGGAACCATTAGATCCAAGCTGACATCCTCAAAATGTCCCCGAATCGCCTTGAACGGACTCCCGGTAGAAAGCATTTCTCACCTCCATTAGTTTTGGGTGGATCTTCCAAACCCCGCCCCGGATTTTCTCTACAAGTCCTTTTTCCTGAAGCACATGCATGGCTTCGGCAAGGATTTGACTGCAGGCCCCGGTCTCCCAGGCAATTTTATTGTAGGTGCCAAGAAAACAGTCATCGTCGGATAAGGATGGGCTGTCCAGAAGGTACAGTACCACCCCCAGATGGCTCCAGCGATAGATACCGGTGATCTGCTGCAACTGGCGGATGTAACGGAACAGCGGACCGTCCGGCAGTACAGAATGCGGGCTGGTTTGGGTTGGAAGCGGATAAATTGGCATCATTGCCATAGAAATTCCCCCTTTGGGTCGAACGGCGGATACGGATGAGGAAAGAATTATCTTTCCACTATTAGTATGTCGAATCTTTCCATTTCCAAAATGAAGGCGCAAACGGTATGCCCATCCATGCCCCACAGACAAAGTAAGACCTCCTACCACAGCGTTGGCTGAGATAGGAGGCCGTTTTGCTTGATTCATTGCTTATGACGTCCAGCAGTTGTAAAACCGTCTGCTTCTGTTTCACTGTCAATGGCTGTCATCTGCGCAAGGTGACCAAGTCGAGTCAGTGTTCCCCACCAATGACAGTCTGCTGAAAATGCTGTACCTGGTGATAATAGATATTACCCCCAAAAAGGACTGGACGACGGCAAGATTAAAGCTGCATTCACGCTCAGTTATCCGTATTTTTTGCTGAGCGTATACCAGAATAACACTTCTTTAGTCATTATAACTTTCATCCCATTCCTTAGCTCCATAAGAAATTTCCCCGTCCGGAATATTTACTGATGCAACAAGTTTGTTAGTGTGGCAATTGAAAATTTCAATTTGTACATTCCAATCGGTTGTATTATTTAGAATGTGGTCAAATATCATGGTCAAATTATTAAAAATTCGCATAGACACTTAGCTTTTCAATTTTTTACCCAGAACTTGCAGTTCTACACAAAAAAATTCTGATTTGATAAGTTAAATTTAAAAAATCAATCCGACTCAGCTTAAAGCTGCACTGAATTAAGTCTGCTGAGGTGATTGCAGTCTTTCACAGAAACAAAAGCGGAATGAAAATACCATTGATTATACCCGGAAATTTGGGATGCCGATGGTCTCAACACAAGATAAGTCTAAATAAAGCGGCCTGTCTTCTTTTCGCATTTGGCAAAAGGAAAGGCCTATCACCTGTAACAACCAGACGATAGGCTCTTTAGATTCCTTAAAAATGGATGGATAAATTTCGTGAAAAACGGCTCTTTACAAAATGGTGTAGTTGTGGTGTAGTAGACTGTTTGTTGTGCCGATAAACCCGCATAAAACCTAGGGATTTTGGCTTTGGTGAAGTTTCAGTCCCATCCGCCGCACCACGTCGGAACGAGTTGCACTCGTTCCGATTTTTATTTTATAAAAATCACTCACCCGCTCCACTGTTCCATCTTTTCCACAAAAAGTCTCGCTGGGCTCACCTGCTCGGTTGAAAACACCCTCGCAGCGGTTCGCTGTCGCTACTAACTTTTTGCGGGCTCAAATCTGCTTCAAATTTATCACAAACGTCTCTTTACAGAAACACGTCTTACAGATCAGATGGTGAATTTGGTATGTAGGGCGTTTTTTGGATCCTTTTGTTTGATTTTTTCTCTTTACGAATGATCCCTTTTTGAAGAAATAACTTGTCATGAAACGCCCATTTAATCTGAGCAGCTTAGCCTTTGAAAAGGCAGCCTCGGTACACCGACTTTTATGCTGATCGGTCACACATCATTGCAACCCCTGCAATTTCATTCAAAAAAACTTTGTGTTACCCCTTGACAAGACCAACCCTATGGTATATTATAACATTGTTACATAGCAATGTTATACGGAGGTTCTTATGGAAGAAAAATCACCGGACACGTTGGAAAGGATACGGCAGGCTGCTTTGGAGGAATTTTCCGAGAAGGGATTTCTGGGCGCTTCCCTGCGGCAAATTGTAAAAAATGCCGGGGTGACCACCGGGGCCTTTTACGGCTATTTTTCCAGCAAGGAAGCGCTGTTTGCCGCCATTGTAGAGCCCCACGCCGCTGCGCTCATGGGAAGATTTATGGAAGCGCAGACCGGCTTTGCCGAACTGCCGGAAAAAGAGCAGCCAGAACACATGGGCGAAGCTTCCGGCAACTATGTGGACTGGATGGTGGACTATATCTGCCGGCATCGGGAACCGGTGAAATTGCTGCTGTGCCGGGCGGAAGGGACTTCCTATGAGCACTTTATCCACAATATGGTAGAGGTTGAAGTGGATTCCACCCTCCGCTATATGGACGTGCTGCGCCGGTTGGGCAAAGACATCCCCCCGTTAAACCGTTCTCTTTGCCATATCATCGCCAGTGGAATGTTCAACGGGCTCTTTGAAATTGTGATTCACGATATGCCCCGGGAACAGGCGTTTCGGGATGTGGCACAGTTTCGCACCTTCTATACAGCCGGTTGGTTGAAATTGATGGGACAATAGTCCTATCTTTTTTACATATAAGTTAGTTAAAACTAACCATTAAAGGAGGCCATTTTATGAAAAGACGAAAAAAGAACGACGTGGCGGCTTTGCTGCACTATGCAGGCAGCCGCAAAGGGCTGACCTTTCTGGGGCTGGCTCTGTCGGCGGTGTCCATGGTGCTGAGCATGGCGCCATACATCTGCATCTGGCTGGCGGCACGGGATTTGATTGCCGTGGCGCCGGATTGGACCCGGGCAGAGAATGTGGCGCAGTATGGCTGGCTGGCGTTTGCTTTTGCGGTGGCGGGCATTGTCCTGTACTTTTTGGGGTTGATGTGCACCCATCTTGCCGCCTTTCGCACAGCGGCCAACATCCGCAAACAGGGTGTCGCCCATGTAATGAAGGCCCCGCTGGGCTATTTTGATGCCAACGCTTCCGGCCTCATCCGGGGCCGGCTGGACGCAGCGGCCGCCGACACCGAAACCCTGTTGGCCCACAACCTGGCGGACATTGTGGGCACCATTACCATGTTTATCGCCATGCTGGTGATGATGCTTGCCTTTGACTGGCGGATGGGACTGGCCTGCCTGCTGGCGGCAGTCATTTCGGTGCTGGCCATGTTCTCGATGATGGGCGGCAAAAACGCAGCGTTTATGGCGGAATACCAGGCGGCCCTGGACCGGATCAACAAGGCGGGAACAGAATACGTCCGGGGCATCCCGGTGGTAAAGATCTTCCAGCAGACCGTCTACTCCTTCAAGGCTTTTCAGGACGCCGTGGAAGACTACAGCCGCATGGCCGGGCATTACAACTCCGACGTGTGCAGCAAGCCCCAGTCCATCAACCTGACCTTCACCGAAGGGGCCTTTGTATTTCTGGTGCCTGTTGCCGTGTTCCTGGCGCCCGGCGCCCTGGCTGCCGGGGATTTTGCCGGGTTCATCGCCGACTTTGCCTTCTATGCAGTGTTCTCGGCCATCATCTCCACCGCCTTGGCCCGTATTATGTTTGCAGCCAACGGCATGATGCTTGCCGGCGCCGCCCTGGGCCGCATTAACCAGGTGATGGACGCCCCCACGCTGGAAGTGCCGGAACATCCCAAAACACCCCATGGCAACGGGGTGGAGTTTCAGGACGTGAGCTTCACCTACGACGGAGCGGAAATTCCCGCCCTGTCCCATCTGTCCTTTACGGCAGAGCCGGGGCAGACCGTGGCGCTGGTGGGCCCTTCCGGCGGCGGGAAAACCACGGCCGCCAGCCTGATTCCCCGGTTCTGGGACGCCACCTCGGGGGTGGTAAAGGTGGGCGGCATAGATGTAAAGCAGATGGATCCCCATGTACTCATGGAGCAGGTGTCCTTCGTGTTCCAGAACAGCCGTCTGTTTAAAGCATCTATCCTGGAAAACGTCCGAGCAGCACGTCCTTCCGCCACCAGAGAGCAGGCGCTGGCCGCCTTAGAAGCCGCCCAGTGCCGGGACATTCTGGAAAAGCTGCCCCAAGGCATCGACACCCAGATCGGTTCCGAAGGCACCTATCTATCCGGCGGGGAGCAGCAGCGCATCGCTTTGGCCCGGGCCATTTTGAAGGATGCGCCCATTGTGGTGCTGGACGAAGCCACTGCCTTTGCCGACCCGGAAAATGAAGTGCTGATTCAGAAAGCTTTCGCTGCATTGACCAAAGGCCGCACCGTCATTATGATTGCCCACCGCCTGTCCACCGTGGTTGGGGCAGACAAAATCATTGTTCTGGAAGAAGGCCGCATTGCGGAACAGGGGACCCATGGGCAGCTGACGGCCGCAGGCGGACTGTACGCCCGGATGTGGAGCGACTACAACCAGGCGGTTCAGTGGAAAATTACCAGGGAAGAGGAGGCGGTGTAACATGTTCGGCAAAAATTTTCAGCGCAAATACGCCCTGACCGACCAGGGGCTGCGAAACACTAAAAAAGGGACCATCTGGACGGTGATCGTCAATCTTGTGGTGATGGGCGGTATAGCCATCCTATACCTATTGATGAGCAATTTTATGGATACCCTGACGGGCGGCGCTCCCCTTCCCGGTGCGGTGCTGCCGGTGGTTCTGGTGGTTTTGTTTCTCCTGCTTTCTTTCCTGACCCATCTGCAACAGTACAAGGCTACCTACGGCTTGGTCTATGACCAGGTCCGGGACACCCGGCTCAGTCTTGCGGAACGGTTGCGCAAGCTTCCTTTGGGGTACTTCGGCAAGCGGGATCTGGCCGACCTGACCGAAACTCTGATGGGGGACGTCAACCGCATGGAGCATGTCTGGAGCCATGTGCTGGGGTATCTGTACGGAGCCTACATCTCCACGGCTGTTGTGGCCCTCTGCCTTCTGGTTTATGACTGGAGAATGGCCATCGCCTGCCTGTGGGGGGTCCCGGTGGCCTTCGGACTGCTGTTCGGCAGCCGGAAGCTGGCCGCCCGGTCCTCCGAACGGACGAAAAAGGCCGCCCTCCGGGTTTCCGACGGCATTCAGGAGGCGCTGGAGAACGTCCGGGAAATCCGCACTACCAACCAGGAGGAGCGGTATCTGGCCGGCCTGAACGAGAAGATTGACCAGCACGAAAAGATCACCATCCGAGGCGAGCTGACCAACGGCCTGTTCGTCAACGCCGCCAGCGTCATCATGCGTCTTGGCGTAGCCACCACCATCCTGGTGGGAGCGAACCTGATCCTTTCCGGGCAGATCGACTTTATGCTGTTATTCCTGTTCCTGCTGGTCATCACCCGAATTTACGCCCCCTTTGACCAAAGCCTGGCGCTGATTGCGGAGTTGTTCCTATCCCAGGTGTCGGCCGACCGCATCAATGAAATCTATCACACCCCTACCGCAGAAGGCGCCGAAACCTTCCGGCCCCAGGGTCACGACATCGTATTTGAACAGGTTGGCTTTTCCTACGATGAGAAAGAAGTCCTGCATGACGTAAGCTTTACCGCCAAGGAAGGGGAAGTGACGGCGCTGGTGGGCCCCTCCGGTTCGGGCAAGAGCACCTGCGCCCGGCTGGCCGCCAGATTGTGGGACGTCACCAAAGGCACCATTCAGGTGGGCGGCGTGGACATTTCCACCGTGGACCCGGAGGTGCTGCTGAGCGATTATTCCATGGTTTTCCAGGACGTGGTTCTGTTTGACGACACGGTGATGGAAAACATCCGCCTGGGCAAGCATGGCGCAACGGACGAAGAGGTGCTCGCCGCCGCCAAAGCCGCCAACTGCGACGAATTTGTCCGGCGGCTGCCGGAGGGCTACCAAACCCCCATTGGAGAGAACGGGGCCAAGCTTTCCGGCGGGGAACGCCAACGCATCTCCATTGCCCGGGCACTGCTGAAGGATGCGCCCATTGTACTGCTGGACGAAGCCACCGCAAGCCTGGATGTGGAGAACGAGACCAAGGTACAGGGGGCGCTTTCCCGCCTGCTGGCGGGCAAGACGGTGCTGGTGATTGCCCACCGGATGCGCACTGTACAGGCCGCCGATAAAATCGTTGTCCTGGCCGACGGACGGGTGGCGGAAGAAGGCTCCCCTGCCCAGCTGATGGAACAAGGCGGCCTTTTCCGCCGCATGGTGGAGCTGCAACAGCAGAGCGCCGGATGGAAGCTGGGATAACCGGCTCCCCCATACGGCACAGCGGGGATATCCCAAACGATCGTTGAGAAAAAACCGCAGGTTTGAGGAACTACCTCTCTCCTGCGGTTTTTATGCAAGTAAAACCTTTGCCGATGTCTGGGAAGGAAAAGACGCCATCGCAGCAAAACGGCATTCCCCCGGCTAACGGAAGCTGCCCAGGCCGTATTTTTTCACCACCCGATCCAGTTTTTTGCAGACGATGGGATACAGCAAAAGCGAAAAGACCAAATTTCCGGCACTGTGGATGGCGTTAAACAGAGTGGCGGCTCCGTACACCGTAACAAACAATTCCAAGGTAATGCCTTCTCCGTAAAAGGCCAGGGTCCAGATGTCCACAATCCAGCCGTACAAAAAGCCGGACACCACCGCCGCCACGCAGACCAGCCACTTTTGCCGCAGCCGGAGTTTTCCCATGCCGCCCCCCAGCAGGCCGATGATCCCCCAGCCCAGCATCTGCCACAAGGTCCAGGGGCCCATCCCCAGCATCAGGTTGGACACCACGGCGCTCAGCGCCCCGGTGACAAATCCCTGCACCGGCCCCAGGCTGATTCCGGCGCAGAGCACCAGCACCGTCACCGGCTGCACCTGGGGCAGAAAGGCGAACACCACCCGCCCCACACTGGCGGTGGCCACCAGCACCATCACCGGCATCAGTGCCCGTGCGGAGGGGCGGCGGTTTTCAAAGGCCAGCAGCAACGCCGCAATGCAGCACCCCGCCCCGCCAAACAGCAGCAGGGTGTAATACCGCACCATGCCCGGAACAAAGGTCATCACCAGGATACAGGCTGCCATTCCCGCCAGGCAAAGCCAGGGGAGGAGTTTGCGAAGCCCGTTCATCCCTCTCCCTCCCCCACATTCAGCTGTTCCGGCAGCAGGGCAATCCGCTGTTTCGCCGGAAGGTACTGCTGCAGAGAGGTGAGGTAAAACCGGTTTCCCGCAAAAAATGTTTCCGGCGGCTGGGGGGGCAGCAGCTGGCCATGGAAGAGGAAGCCGCAGCGGTGGCCGTGCCGGGCGGCGAAGTCCGGGTCATGGCAGGAAATCAGGATCGCCATCCCCTGCCGGGATAATTGGGTGAGCCGTTCCCCCAGCCGGGCGGAGGCGGCGGCGTCCAGACCCTTGGCCGGCTCGTCCAGCAGCAGGAGTTTGGGCCGTTTCAGCATCAGCTTGGCCAACGCCGCTAACTGCCGCTGCCCCCCGGAAAGGTCCAGGGGATTTTGGGTCCAAACCTCCTTTAACGGGGAAAACAAGGGCTGGTTCAACAACCCCTCCAGTTCGTCCCGGGTCCAGCCCCGGGTTTTGCCGTATGCGGTCAAATCTTCCTCCAGCCGGTCGGCGTCAAACAGCTCCATGGGGTCCTGGGGAAGATACCCTGCCTGGGCAAAGGCGGTGGGCCGCCAAAGGGTGGACTTCTCTCCTTCCAGCCGGATGCTGCCGGAAAGCAGCGGCACCAATCCCGCCACCGCCTTGAGCAATGTGGTCTTGCCGCAGCCGTTGGCGCCCAGCAGCACAAAGATTTCCCCGGCGGAGAGGGTCATATCCACCTCCCGAAGCACCGGACGGATCCGGCCGGGATACCCCGCCGTCACCTGCTTCAGCCGCAGCACAGGCGCACCTGCCGGATGGGGATCCAAAGGCTTGGCCGAAAGCCGGGATAAGTCGGAGGCCGGAAGCAGCCGTTCTCCCCGAGAGGGGGGATATCCCAAAGTCTGCACCGCCCTGCACCCGGCGGGGAGGGCGGAAAACAAAGGGTGTTTTGTCTCGCCCAAAAAGTCTGCGGTGTCCCGGGGCGTGCCGGAAAACAGCAGTTTGCCCTGCTCCAGCACCAATATCCGGTCGGCCCGGAAAAAAATGGATTCCGGCTGATGGAGCACCGCCAGCACCGTCATATTATTTTCCCGGTGAAGCCGGAGAAGCTGCTCCAAAAAGCTGCGACTGTGCACCGGGTCCAGCTGGGCGGTGGGTTCGTCCAGCAGCAGCAAGGAAGGGTCCGCCGCCAGTACCGAAGCCAGAGCGGTAAGCTGCCGCTGTCCCCCGGAAAGCCGTTCCATGGGGGTGTCCAGCCAGTGTTCCATGCCGAAATAGCAGGACAGTTCCCCGCAGCGGCGGCTGATGGCGGCAGGCTCCACCCCCAGCTGCCGCAGCCCAAAGGCCATTTCCTCCAAGGGGGTGGGCATACAGAGCTGATCCTGGGTGTGCTGAAAGAGATACCCCATTTCCCCCGCCAGCTGTTTTTTGGGCAGGCGGGAAACCTCGGTGCCACGGAACGTAATCTCCCCGGTGCGGGTTCCAAAGGGGGCAATAAGATGCTTGATAAGTTTGAGCAGGGTGGTTTTTCCGCTGCCGGTGCCCCCCAGCAGCAGCACCAGTTCTCCCGGCCGGAAGGATGCGGTGACATCTTGCAGCGCCGGCCGGCTCACATCGGGATAGCGGAAGGTAAGATTCCGGATGGTGACCAACGGTTCCCCGGAAGGAGAGTAGGTGTGCTCAGAGGATGTCATGGGCGTTTGCCTCCTTCCAGGATTGGTTCCAGCGCCGGAGCACCAGCCGCCGCCGGGCTTTCTCTCCCGCCGTCCAGAAAGCGGGAAGCAGCAAGAGCAGAAGATAACAGCCTGCCCCGCCCCAAAACAAAGGGCTTCCTGGAACGGTGATTTCCGGGAAAAACCGGCAATCCAGCGTCCCGGCAAGCCAGGCCCAAACCACCCCGGCGGTGAAAAGCAGGGTGGCTGCCAGCATTACCCCGTCCCGCAGATGCAGTTTTTCCACCGGCCAGCGGGAAAGGCGCTTCCCCAGGCCGTATCCCCGGGCGGTCATGGAGTCTGCCGTGGTGATGCTCTGCTCCAGGGAAGCGGAAAACTGGCTGGACAGCAGCCGTCCCCCGTCCTGAAACCGCCGGGTCAGGCTGCCTTCCTGGGTAGTGCGGCCCAGGGTCCGCTGGGTGTCCATCCGGCCTTTCATCCGCTTTCGATAGAGTGGGAGAAAACGCAGCAGCATGGTCAAAATCATGGTAATCCCCGGCAGGATTCCACCGAACAAATCTAACAACCCGCTGCGGCCCAAGCTTTTGGCAAAGAGCATCAGCCACACCGCCATGCCCACCGCCATGCATCCGGCCGTGACGCCGTAAATCAGGCTTTCCAGGGTCAGGGGGATGTCGTTAAGGTACAAAAACACCGTATTCCCCCGGCTATTGAAAAATAAATTCAGCCCGCCCATGAGCAGAATCACCGGCAGGCCGAATCCCAGGGTGGTGCGGCAGCTCCTGGCCCCCAACGCCGCCCCCTGGCAAATCAGCCCTGCCGCCAGCGCCATGGGGGACAGCACCGGATGGCAGAACAGCATTCCCAGCACCAGCACCTGCAAAAACCAACACAGGCGGGTGACGGGATGACAACGATGAAGCAACACCAAACCCTCCTTTTGCGGTGAAATCATTGGGGGACACTGTCCCCGGGGGTCACCGTATAGGCAAACTGAATGGAATCCCCGTCCTGCAGCGTCTGCTGGCTGATTCCCTGGGAGGAAAACTGTCCGTTGAGGTAGTACACCCAGCCGCTGGTGGAGCCGCAGGCCTTTTCCGCCAATCCGGCAATCCTTACAATGTAGGTGCTTGGGAGTGGAATGGCATCATACTCAATGCCGTTGGCGGCGCAGACTGCCTGAAAGGCATCCCACACGGTAGCGGAACCGGTGAATTCCCACCTGGCATTTTCCAGCAGCATTCCGTTCTCCGGCAGGGACAGTCCCAGGTCGCCTGCGTAAGACAGCGCCGTTTTGCAGAAAATGCTCACCGTCACGGTATTGGACTGGGGCGTTTCCGGCTGGGAATCCGCCCCAGAAGTCGCCGATGGTTGGGATGCAGTCACAGAGGCGCTTGTGCCTGGGGGCTGACTGGTTTGGGTGGTCCCAGAAGTCTGCGCTTGCCCGGAAGAAGCCTCCGTCCGGGATGAAGTCTCCGCTGCTGCCGAAGCAGAGGAGGTGGATTCTTCCTGCGCCGCCGGTTCCGAACCGGCGGGGGCAGGCTCTACCTGAACTTCTGCCGAAGCAGTGCTCCAACTGCTGGTGATTCCGGCTTCGGACGCCAGCCGTTGCTGGCGCTGCTGCGGGGTTTCGATGCGCACACAACAAAAGCACACCGCCACCACCGCCGCCAGCACCAGGGCAATGCCCCCCAGCAGCAGTGCTTTTTTTCGCCGTCCTTTGGAAAAGAATTTCATTTCCGTACCTTCTTCATGCCAACCACGCCTGCAGCCACAGCCAACAACAAGGCGGCAAGGGCGCCGGCTGCCCAAGAAGCGCTATCATCTCCGGTTTGCGGGCTGGATTCCCCGGCTGAGGTTTCGGATGCCCCTTCCGAAGAAGTTTCCTGGGAAGGAGCGCTTTCTGTCTCGGTGGCAGAAGTGGTTTCCTCCGGCTGTTGGGGCGTTACGGGAGTTTCCGGCGGATGCTGTTCCAGCACTTCGGCATAGGTCAGCAGGCCTTCCAGTGCATCGGCGGTGGCGTAAGAATTCGCAGATGTGTTGTCCATGTAGCCAAAGGCGCCGCTGTCCGCCACAAAGTACCGGTCCATCAAAGCCTGATAAGTCACCGCTGCCTTTTGAGCGGCAGTTTCATCCCCCCGGGCAGCCTGTTCCGCCAAAGCGGACAGGGCCAGGCCGGTGGAGTCGGCGTTGCTG
>CASDQY010000077.1 GCA_949282975.1 uncultured Oscillospiraceae bacterium
GCCCCTTCATCTCCGGCCAACTGAATGGAGCGATTGGAATTGCCCCGCTTTTCCAGCAGCCCTTCTTCACAGAGTTCGTTGATATACCGGTGCACCGTGGAAGTGGACTTGATGCCCAAATCGCTGCAGATTTCCCGAACGGTGGGGGAAATGTCGTGGGAAATTCGGTCTACAATATATTCATAAATGCGCCGTGCCTTATCGTTCATGGCTTCTCCTCCGAATATTTGTTCTTTTTTATTTTACCATACTTTTTGGAAAAAAGAAAGAGAAAGTTTTTGTCAATCCTTCCAAAGAATGGAAACTGTTTTTGGACAAAAAGAACAAAGCTCCAAGGTATTATTCCTTGAAGCTTTGCAGGCTTACTTGATGTACTTTCCGGAAACCTGAGCGTAGGTCTTGCAGAAGCGCTGATACGTGCCGCCGCCGGAAATATTGTCCTCTACCTGAGGGTCGAACACATAGGTCTGTCCGCCGATGTACACCTCAACCCAGTTGTGGCCCACATAACCGCCGCCGGAAGCGTGGGTGGAGCCGGAAACATAGGCAGCATCCAAACCAATCATCTTCATCATGGCAATGAAAGCACAGCTATAGGTGTTGCAGGAGCCCTTGCCCAAGGTCAGGCAGCTCAATGCTCCCCAGGCAATGTAGGCGTCGTTGTTGCCTTCACTGGGGCTGCCGAACCCGGCGCTGCTTACATAAGCGCCCCGTGCGTAGGAGGTGTTGTAGATGATATAATCGTAACACGCCTTCACCTTATCATAGGTGGACATCCCGGAGGTAAAGATCTGGTTAAAGATTTCCTGAATCTTGGCGTCGGTAGCAGCATAGCCGGTGGAACGGGGATTTAAGGGCGCAGAATTCAAAATGCCCTGCACCGTGCCGTCGTTGACAACCGGGGCGGAGTAAGAGGGGGTGGAAGTCTGGGTGCTGGAGGAGGTAGCGGAAGAAGTGCTGCTGCTTTGGGAGGAAGTGGCAGTGGATACCGGATCGGTGAAATAAGGTGCGTATACCCAGCTTCCATCCTCCAACTTATAAAAGTTTTCGGCGCTGGCCACCACGTTGACCCGCTGGCCGTTTTCGACCTGGCCCACCACTTCGGCGCTGGTTCGAGGTTCGCTGCGCTTATTCACCGTATCGGTGGCCACTTTCACCGCCGTGCCGGGAACTTCCGTCCAGCTGAACGCAGGAGCATCTTCGGTGAGGTAATCCATGGAAAGATACCCGAACCACATGGTCTCATCACATTTATAGTACCCCAGATCGGTGGTAGCAATCACCGTCACCGCCGTACCTGCATCCAGGCACTTGATGGTATTGGTGTCGTCTTCAAAATTAGGGGTGCTGCGCAGGCGCACTGTTTCGGTGACATAAAGAGTTTTTGCCTCAATTTCTTCCTCCGTCCAGGTGAACTCGCCGGAGGATTCCGTCTCTGCCGGCTCCACAACCTCCTGCTGCTGGGTCTGGGAAGAAGTTTCCTCTTCCGGGGTCTGCGCCGCCACATGGGTTTGATCGGGCTGCTGAGAGGACTGCGCATCCACTACCGCCCAGGCACAGATGCCGGCTGCCACCAGCAGGGAGGCCGTAACCGCCGACACCACCCGCAGATTCCAGCGGTGGATGACTTTGGCCACGGTAACCTTTTCCTGTTTATGATCCATGATACTCAACTTCCTATCTATTTCGACTTATTCTGTTCTTTCTCAGCAATTCGGTTTCAATCTTTTACAATGGTTACAATTTGATTACAATTATACCGCAGTTCTGTGAACTTGTAAAGGGAAATCGCTTATTGTTCATAAATTTGTAACAATTTCAAATAAAACGCTCCATTCCATTTGAAAAAGAATCGGAAGGGCCGTAAAATTTTTCATTCAAACGCCCAAAACCACTATCGTTTTGAGGCAAAATATGATATACTGTAAACATATCCACCATAAAAATCGAGGGGACGGATCTCTTGAAACTTCGCACCAAGATTGCCCTGTCCAACGTTTTAATGTTTCTTATGCCGATGCTGGCTATTTTGGTGGTTGCTGTCATTGTCTCCCTGATCTTCTCCAGCGCTTTGGGCCGGACGGTGGACAATCTTCTTGGCAACAACCAAAGCGCTACCGCCATGCGCAGCCAGATCCACTATTATGCAGTGCAGTGCAGCGAAATGGAAAACGGCGAAGAGGAATTCGAACGGTTGGTGGACCAGGCATTACAGGAAGAAAATTACCGTTACGAGCTTCGAAAAAACGGCGCCTACTGCTATTCCAATCTGGATATCCTGGATGTAGGATTTATCAGCGAATACCGCTTCTATATGGACCGGGAGGACAGCTTCACGGTAACCGGCCAGCAGGAAGCGCTGATTAAGCACGCAGAAACCATCGGGGATTCCACCTATGAGCTCATTGCCGTAAACCAAAACTATCTGGAAAATGCGGTGTATTACAGCCAAGAGGACGTCAACGCCATCGACTCGGACCAGGTGGCCCTGATCAGCGTGATTGTAGTGCTGAGCATCATCATTGTGGCGCTGACGGCGGTGATTATCACCCACACCCTTTCCAGCAGTATCCTGCGCCCCCTGCAAAAGCTGAAGGTGGCCAGCAGGAAAATCAAGGATGGCAATTTCAATTTTCATCTTCACAGCGACGGCAGCGATGAACTGGCGGATCTTTGCAACGACTTCGACGAAATGCGCCGCCGGTTGCAGGAATCGGTGGAACTGCAGCTGGCATACGAACAGGAAGAAAAAAATCTGGTTGCCGGCATGGCCCATGATCTGCGCACTCCCATTACCTCCATCAAAGGCTATATCGAAGGGCTGCGGGACGGGGTAGCCAACACCCCGGAAAAACAAAAACGATATCTGGACACCCTGGCCGTAAAAACCGAAGATCTAAATCGTTTGGTGGACAGCCTGTTCCTCTTCTCCAAACTGGATACCGGGAAATATCCCTTTCATTTTGAAACAGTGGAAATCCGGCAGTATATGAAAGAATATGTGGCATCCAGAGTATACGACTGCACCCAACAGGGCATGGCCCTGCATTATCTGGATGATCTGAAAAGCCCGGTCTATCTGCGGCTGAGCATTTCGGAGATGGAGCGGGTGTTTAACAATATCATCAGCAACAGCATCAAGTATAAACCCCATGAAACAGGGAATATGACCATTACCCTGTCGGCAGTGGAAAAAAATGCAGTGCTCTGCTTTGCCGACGACGGAACCGGTGTGCCGGAAGAATCCATCGACAAATTATTCCAGCGATTTTACCGAGCAGACCCCTCCCGCAATAACCCCAGCGAGGGAAGCGGATTGGGACTGTCCATTGCCAAGCAGATTGTGGAAGCCCACGGCGGCACCATCGTGGCCGGAAACAATCACGGCCTTTCCATTACCATTACCTTGCCGATTCGAGATCAGGACCAACCCTCGGCGAATGCATCATTATCGTAAGGAAGCGAGAATATGAAACGGGTTTTAATCATTGAGGATGACAAAAGCATCTCAGATTTGGAGCGGGACTATCTGGAAATCAATAAATACCAGGTGGATGTGGCCTTTGACGGGGACACCGGCAGCAAAAAAGCCCTGGAAGAGGACTTTGATCTGATCCTATTGGATCTGATGCTGCCCTTTAAAGATGGTTTTGAGGTCTGCCGGGAAATCCGTGCCAAAAAAGAAACCCCGATCTTAATGGTCACCGCCAAAAAAGAAGACATTGATAAGATCCGGGGCCTGGGATTGGGGGCGGATGACTATATTGTAAAGCCCTTCTCCCCCAGCGAACTGGTAGCCCGGGTGGGGGCGCATATTGCCCGATACGACCGGCTTACTGCCGCCGGCAACGCCAAACACCCCGACCATGTCATCGCCATCGGGGATCTGAAGATTTATCCCGAGCAGATGCGTGTCACCGTGAAAGAAAAAGAAGTCAAGCTGGCCAACAAGGAATTTGAACTGCTCCGCTTTCTGGCGGAAAATCCCAACATTGTTTTTTCGAAGGACACCCTTTTCGACCGGATTTGGGGGATGGACAGCTTAGGTGACGCTTCCACTGTTACCGTACACATCAACCGCATCCGGGAAAAAATTGAGGAGGACAGCTCCAACCCACGTTATATTGAAACAGTTTGGGGCGCCGGATATCGTTTCCGGATCTAAAATTATCACTTTGCGAGGACGACCCAATGAATGCAGCAACTGCACTTCCGGTGCAAAAAGAAAAATACCGCTTTGCCGGAACGGCGGCGCTGTCCCTTCTTTCCAAAGAGGAGCACAGCGTTTCCATTTCCGTTTCCTGGAGCGTCAACCTGAAAGCAGGGGTGGCGGGGCTTCCTGATACGCCCCTGGTTTTGGTGCTGCCGGAAGAAGAACTCTCCTATCTGGAACCGGAGCGCAGCTATCCGGTGTTTGCCCACTGCGTTACGGTGAAAAATCTGGTGTGGCTGAAATACATCTCCATTCTCATTCGTGGCAGCATCTATGCCATTCCCTATCAGGCGCCGGATTTTGTGTTAAATCCTCCTCAGGAAACCGTTCCCGCCCCGAAAAGCTCTTATTTTGCCGCCCCAAATGCAGATCCGGCGGATTGGAATTATATCGGCTTTACCTTTGGCCGCCCTTTTTTCACCGGCATCGGCTCCTTTGGCAGCTTTCCCGCCGGCAGTTATCCAACCGGTTCCGGTTGGATGGTTGGTTCCTTTTTGAGCAGCGGGCGAACTTCCTTTGGCAGCGGCTTTGGTTTCGGCTGGGGATGGGGCTGGGGCCGTGGTATGGGAAGCGGTTTCGGCAGCGGCCGGTCTGGCAGCTTCGGCAGCTTTTCCTTGGGCTCTTTCCGCTACGGCAGCTTTGGCAGTTACTGCTTTGCCCTTTGGCAGGATGACTTTTTGGCGCCGCCGGCAGCAGTCAATACGCCGGTACCGGAAGAGGACTGGGAAGAAGAATTTTACGACAACGGCGTGTTTTTCACCGCCAGCGGCAAGGAATTTATTGTATATGGCTATGGCCTGCATCTGATTTAAGGGAAGGAGGGGAACCCCTGCCATGAAAGCATTTCACACCAACTGGTGTAAGGTATTTGAAGTGAAGCACCCCAACACCCCCTATCAGGTGGAGGATTTTGAACTGCTGACCACCATGCTTTCCGCCCTGGAATGGCGGCGGCACAATGGAAGCATTCGGATGGTGACCGACAACACCGGCTATGAATACTATAAAAAGCTGGGGCTTTTATGGCTGTGGGATGATGGGGTGGACAATGTGTTGGATCACCTGATTCCCGCCAATGTCAATCCCCATGTCTTTTGGGCCGCAGCCAAGCTTTACGCCCTGACCTATCAGCCCGCCCCGGTGGTGATGATGGACACCGACTTCATCGTTTGGAATGCCTTGGGGGAGCGGATCGCCGCCTATCCCTTATCGGTCATCCACCGGGAAGAGATCAATCCGTCGGTATATCCCCAAAAGCTGTTTTTAAAAGCGGATGACGATTATGTTTGGCCGGAGCTGGACTGGGACATTGCTCCCTGCAACACGGCCTTTGTCTGTTTCCACGATCCGGCTTTTCTGGCGCAGTATACCCAAACCGCCATTGACTTCATGGAGCACTGCTCCAAAGCGGACGATCCCCTGATCTATATGGTGTTTGCGGAACAGCGGCTGATTTCCATGTGTGCAAAACAAACCGGCACCCCCATCCATGAACTGGATAACCTGCCCCACCTGTTTGGCAACCGGCAGACCGATTTTACCCATACCTGGGGCTTTAAGCAGCAGATGCGGGACAACCCCCGCCGCCGGGAGCAGTTTTGCAAACGGTGCGTGGTGCGGCTGGTGCTGGATTTTCCCGAAAGTTTGGAGAGCATTCAAAGGATTCCGGAACTGGCTCAATATTTGTAATATTTCTTTCGAGTAGTACTTTTTGTATGGATTTAATTAGATGATTTGCCCGTCGAAACAAAAAAGAAAACCATTGAATTGTAATATTTATTCGGTTTAATACGATTAGTAATTTCATAAAACAAAAAATGGGGGCTGTTGCAAATAGCCCGCCGAAAAATAATGCACAAAATCCGGAACCATATTGAGTGTTTATCGCTCAGAATGGCTCCGGATTTTATTCTTTTTCTGGATTCCTTTGTGCAGGTTGCAGTTTTATTTTGCAACAGGATCCTTACCATTGCAATTATAACGTTCCCAGCCAATCAAACAGCCAGCTTGCAATGCCGAACTGCCACAGCAGGGTCAGCACCACGGCAAACAACAGCATCCGCAGCCGCTGCACCAAACCTTGGGCAGCAAAGATAAAAAAGTAGATGATAAACAGCCCAAATACCACCAGGCTGATGTATTCTCCCGTCTGCCGGGCGATGATGTCCCAAATACATACCGCCACCACCGTCAAGGGCAGGGCAGCCACAAAAGAGCCCAGCCAGCCGGACTGGTGGTGATACCACACCACAAACCCCCATCCAAAACTGATGGCGGCCAAAATCAACCACCACAGCACCGTCTGCCAGGGGAACACCCCGGTGATATACCAGACAAAGGCGTAATACACCACCACCATAGCGGCGAAAAAGGCGGTGCAACAAAGCCCTGCTTTCCAGGGGCGGCTGCTGTGTACCGCAATGATCCCGGAGATCACGGCCCAATATCCATAGCTGGAAGTGATGCCGGCCAGCTCATGGTGTGCCATGGCGGGAATTTGTCCCAGCATGGAGACCAACAGCCCCAGTACTGCGCCGGCCCCCAGTAAATACAGGGCAGAAAACCGATTGCTTTTCTTTGCTTTCATGGCTTACCGCACAATAATTTCACTGCGCTTGGGTCCATTGGACACCATGGTGATGGGGAAACCAATCTGTTCTTCCAAAAATTCAATATACTTCCGGCAGTTTTCCGGCAGATCCTTGTAATTCTGGATTCCACGGACGTCCTGCTTCCAGCCGTCCAGCACGGTAAGCACCGGCTTGGCCCGGTTCAGTTTCGGGGTGCAGGGAAAGTTGGTGATGATTTCACCATCCACTTCATAACCGGTGCAGACCGGAATCTTATCCAGATAACCCAAAGCATCGATGTTGGTCATCACCACAGAAGTGGCGCCCTGAAGCAGGCAGCCGTATTTCGTGGCCACACAGTCAAACCAGCCAACCCGACGGGGACGGCCGGTGGTGGCGCCATATTCCCCTTTATCGCCGCCACGCTTACGAAGTTCTTCCGCTTCCTCTCCGAAGATTTCGCTGACAAAAGCGCCGGCGCCTACGGCGGAAGAATAAGCTTTGGTCACCGTGACCACTTCTTTGATTTCATAGGGGGGCACACCGGCACCCACTGCGCCAAAACCAGCCAGGGGGCTGGAGGAGGTCACAAAAGGATAAATGCCGTGGTCGGTGTCTTTCAAAGTGCCAAGCTGGCCTTCCAGCAGAATGTTCTTGCCGTCCCGAATAGCCTGGTGGAGGTACTGCGCAGTGTCCGCCACCAGGGGTTTCAGCCGTTCCCGGTAGGAGGTCACTTCATCAAAAATCGCTTTGGGGTCCAGCAGTTGATCCGAATGATAGATGTCCCGCAAAGATTGGTTTTTCACTTCACAGATGGCGGTTAACCGTTCCATCAAATCCTCGTCTTCAAACAGCTCACAGACCTGAATGCCGATTTTCAGATATTTATCGGAATAGAAGGGGGCAATGCCGCTTTTGGTGGAACCGAAGCTCTTGGCGCCCAGCCGTTGCTCTTCCATAACGTCGAAGAGAATGTGATAGGGCATCAGTACCTGCGCCCGGTCGGACACCAGAATTTTGGGCATAGGCACACCCTGGGCGGTCAAATCGTCCAGTTCATGAAAGAGTTTTTTCAGATCCAGCGCCACCCCGGTGCCGATGATATTTACAATATTCTGGTGGAACACGCCGGAGGGAAGCAGGTGCAGAGAAAAACGGCCGTAGTCGTTGATGATGGTGTGGCCGGCATTGGCTCCTCCCTGAAACCGCACTACAATGTCGGATTGATCCGCCATCATATCGGTGATCTTGCCCTTGCCTTCGTCGCCCCAGTTGGCGCCTACGATTGCTCGTACCATAAGTAGAAACTCCTTCCTGATTGTAACCCCTTGTCCGATCCGTCAAGGTCGTTTTTTCATTGGCTTTGCCCGGGCAAAGCTTACTTTC
>CASDQY010000078.1 GCA_949282975.1 uncultured Oscillospiraceae bacterium
TTTTACTTCCGCTTGTGTTTTTCCCTCATCTGTTGTTATGAAAATCCGTTGGGTTTCCACTGGTTTTCGCCCTCGCTTTTTGGCGGCAAAGTGGGAACCACTGGCTTTGGCAGTCATTATAGCACAGAGCCTCTGGAAAAGCAATGCAAAAGCAGGTAAATTACCGGCTGTACCCCATCCGTTCCAGTTCCTGGCGGAGCTGCCCCAACGCCTTTTTTTCCAGACGGGAAACATAGCTTCGGCTGATGCCCATCTGCTTTGCTACCTCCCGCTGGGGCAGGGGATCGCCGCCGTCCAATCCATAGCGCTTTTCCAGCACAAAAGCCTCTCTTGGCTCCAAACACCTCTCCGCCGCCTTCCTTAGCTGAGCGGCATTGGAGCGCTGTTGGATGGTGTCGAACACGGCTTCTTCCTCGCCGGCCATCACATCCAGCAGGGTCAGGGGATTGCCGTCTTTGTCGCAGTCGATGGGCTCCTGAATGGAAACATCCTCGGCGCTCTTCCGCCGGGAACGGAAAAACATGAGAATCTCATTTTCGATGCACCGGCTGGCGTAAGTGGCAAAACGGATATTTTTGTCAGCAGAAAAGGTGTCCACCGCCTTGATCAATCCGATGGAGCCGATGCTGATCAGATCATCCTGCTCCGCACCGGAAGCGTAATACTTCTTTACAATATGCGCCACCAGCCGCAGGTTGTGTTCGATGAGCTTGGTGCGGGCCTGGCTGTCCCCCTGGGCGAACCGCCGAAAATACTCCTGCTGTTTGGCCGGCGACAAAGGTTTGGGAAAGGCGGAGGCCGATTCGGCGTGAAGGGCCAGAAAGATCAGGTGCTCCAGCAAAAAGTTCAGCATAGAAGAAAACATAACCATCATCTCCTTTGCCTCACCCTATGCTTCAAAAGGGGGAAAAAGAAGCGGCCGTTTTGCAAAAGCCCAATGTTTTTTGAAAATTCCTACGGTTTTTTCGCCAAAACCGATTGTAATTTTATTCAAAATGCAGTATAATGATTGCCAAAGGCAATCATTACGGTTTCCGCTTTGCCACCAAAAAGCAAGGGCGAGAACCAGTGGAAACCCAACGGATTTCCACGGTAAACGGAAGCGGAAAAACACCGGATAGATTCCGGAAAAAACCACCTTAGGAGGTGTCAGTATGAATCGAATCATTACCATTGGACGGCAATTCGGCAGCGGGGGCCGGGAACTGGGCCTCCGTCTGGCTCAAAACCTGGGCGTGGCTTATTACGATCGGGAAGTCATCACCGAAATCGTCAAGCGGACCCAGCTTTCCGAAGCCTATGTGCAGCAGGTGGTGGAGCACCGCCCCAATCCCCTTTATCCCATCACCATCGGCCAGAGCTTTCCTTTGCTGCTGGACCCCACCTGGGAGATGAACCGTTCCATCTATCGGGAACAAACCAATGTGATCGTGGAAATGGCGGAAAAGTCGGATTGCGTCATTGTGGGCCGCTGCGCCGACGATATTCTCAAGGAGCACCATCCCCTGAGGTTGTTTGTTTACGCAGAAATGGAACACCGCCTCCGCCGCACCCGCAAGCACGCCACGTCGGAAGAACAGCTCAACGACAAGCAGCTCCAAAAGAAAATCCTGGACATGGATCGCAACCGTGCCCAATATTACCGCCTTTACACCGGCAAGGAATGGGGCGAGAAAGAAAATTACGATCTCTGTCTGAATACCTCTCAGGTGGAGTTGGTCACTCTGGCAGATTGGGTGGCACAGTTGGCAAAGGATTGGTGAGAAAACCGCCGGGCCGGACCCGGTACTGCCGGCGTTTTCCCAACATCGGCTTCACCGGAAAATGCCGGGTAAAGCCTGGATAGGCATTTTTCTTTTGAATCAAGTGTGGATTGTTGGAAAAATAATGCCGTCTACCAAAAATCACAAGTAATCTTTGGCTATTTTCACAACGTCAAGAAATACCGCTTTTCGTTGACAATATTTTGAAAACGGCGTATAATAAAGGAAAATCTTTGCAGCGCTTCTCCCGTACTGCAAGGATGAGCCGAAGGATGGGCAAATTTTGGCCGCTTTCCGGGAAAAGTCCCAGGCGTTTTCTGCCTTTTTGGGATTTTTTGGGGGAAAGCGGCCTTTTTGCCTGGAAACGGAGAAAAAACAGGAGGTTGATAGCTATGAAAATGAAAAAACTGCTTGCGGGCGTTTTGTCGGCGGCTATGGTAGCCACTATGATTCCTGCAAGTATGGCGTTCAGTGGGGTGAGTGCAGCGCCGGAAGATAGCTTGGTGAAAAGCTATGATTTGACGACGGAAGAAGGAAGAAGTGGCTGGGTTGCTAATGTTAGAACAACAGAGAATGTTACGAATCCGCTTTCAGAGCCTAGCGTAGGTGATTCAGGCGTTACATTCACAGGTGGATGGGCTGGCAATGCAGATAGCAATGGATCTCAAAGTTATACTATTACCAATCCCCTGCAAGGAAATGCGACCAACGGTTTTTCTGTCGTTGTAACTGTGACTGTTTCGAACAATGGTTTTAGAAATGCTTATGAGAGTATGTTTAATTTTAATGGCTCAGATACTGCTTCTCAGGCGTTTTTTAATGTCAGTGGCAATGGCGGAGGTTTGCACTTAAACGAATGGGGAATTTTTTGGGATTATACTGCTGGAAGTACGGTGGATTTGACTTCCGAAAGCCAATTTGTTTTAACTGTTACAAGCGATGATACTATTACTTTGTATAAGAACGGTGAACTTGTAAATGTTTATACCGTTTCCAGCTATACAGGGAATAATGTAGTCAACGCTGTAAACAATATGAGCAATTTCTCATTAGGAGCTGCTCCTGAAACATTTGGACAGGCCGGTATGACTTTCTCTGCGGTATCTTTTTATAGTGATGCGCTTACGCGTGCTGAGGTTGTAGAGCTTTATGATTCTTCTTATGATTCCTCAGAAGAAGATATCCTTTCTGGAATGACTGAAGCTTATTCTTTCAATAATACCTTAGACAGCGCTATTGGCGGCGAAGCTGCTACACTTACTGGTTCGACAATTAATAGTGAAGTCACTGCAACTAATGCTACTTATACTACTGATGGTGCTGTTTCTATCAATCCTACATTAGGCTATGGCTTAAAGGTTGCAGAAATTAATACGAATACTTTTACTGTAAGTTTTGATGTTTCTTATAACGCATCGACTGTAAATGCAGCTGGCATTTTCATTGAGAATAATGTTGCATCAGGTTCTGAACAGTATTCTTCAGTTGGTCAAGGCTGGCAGAGTTCTTTGACTGCGATGGTATGGAGCCATAACCAATCTAGTACAGAAAACTATTGGTATGATGTGGTTGGCAAGTCCATGCCTCAGGGCGAGTATACTACCTTGACTGCTGTATTTAATAACGGCTTTGTTATCTTGTATCAGGATGGTGTGGCTGTTGCCGGTGGTAGTGCTCCCACCTCATTTGTTAATGGCGCTAGAATTTACATCGGGGCTAACGCTTGGAATTCTTTAATTAACGCTTCGGTTAAGAATTTTTATCTGTATGATAGAGCTTTGACCGCTAATGAAGTAAGTGCACTTAACGATGCAGATGATACAGCTTTGATGGAAAAAGCTTACGCTCAATCCATCGCCGATGATCTGAACGTTACCATGCTCGGCAGACAGCTTGGCACGACTAGTAAAAATCAAAATGGCATTCGCTTTGTGGCAGGTATTGACAAATCCGTGGTTGATAATAGTGCTGTTACAAGACTTGGTTGGATGTTTGAAAGTGGCACTACTGTAACTGCCAGTGCAAAAACCGCTACTTTAGTTAATGTAACGGATGCCAGTGTGTTTGGCAGCGATGAAGATATGTATGCTTACACTTTGGTGGTTACCACAGGTGACGATACAACAACTTCTACTGCTGTTTTGCCTTGCGTAGAAGTGAATGGTTATTGGTTTGCCTACGACGGTATTTCTGGTGGATACAATGCAATTGATAGTGCTGACGTAATTGCTTCCGTAGATGCAAATGCTGCTTTTGCTGACGCAGGTGTTTAAAATCAGGCAGGAGGATTGATCACAATGAAAAAATTTGAAATGCCTGAGATTCAGGTGATTGATTTTGGCGAAGATATTATGATTGAGTATATGAGCGGCAATACGTATATTGACCAGGTTGAAGGTGGTTTTTCCACTGAAGGAGACGTTCCTCATACAGGTCTGTTCTGAATCATAATTTCCTCCCCCCGCTTTTGGCGGGGGGAGTTCTTTTTTGCCCAATGACAGAACACGCCCATCACGGCGGCCATGCACATAACAAATGTGAACAGCCCTTCCCATGTAACGTATTCCATGGCGCTTTCCCTTTTCTCAAGAGGAAAAGAGAAACGCCGGGACCAAAGGCTTCCCCCCCGGGGGGGAAGCTGCCGCCGTAGGCGGCTGATGAGGGGGATCGATTCCCACAACTTTTCTGCTGAAAAAACTTGTTCGCTTTCACCTCATCAGTCTGGGCTTCGCCCAGCCAGCTTCCCCTCCAAGGGGAAGCCTTTGTCGGACAGTTTGCAGAAAAGCAAAACATGGGTTTCTCCACAGTCTGACCGCTGGAGAGTCAGTTAAACGTTTACTTCTTTTTGCCCTTGACAAAAAAGTGGGAATGCATTACAATATAAACAGAAGGGCAGAACCGGTCACGGTTGGCCCCAAGATGGTTAAAAAGTAACCGCTTGAGTGCCGATTAAGCGGTTACTTCTTTTTTGTCCAATTACAGAACACGCCGATCACGGCGGCCATGCACATAACAAATGTGAACAGCCCTTCCCATGTAACGTATTCCATGGTGCTTTCCCCTTTCTCAAGGAGAAAGCAAAAAATGTACCAGACATCAAAGATGCTCACCCCCTTTTGCTGTCTCACGCCAAAACGTGGCAAGAAAGAAAGCCGGTGGAGGAGCCAACCGCATACCGTTTGGTTCTGCCCTTAGACTTGCGTCCAAAGGTATTATAGTAAAACGAGCGAAAAACGTCAAATAAGAAATGCAAAACGGACGCTCCACGGCGTCCGTTTTGTGTCCTATCTATACTCTTCGGGAAGTCCCTCATTCTTCCCCGGTGGCGTCCTCTGCCAAAACCGAAACCCCCCGGTGTTCCACCGAGGTGGAAAAGACGATCTGGGTTTGGGTGTTCCCGTATTTTTGAAGCTGCCCGATAAAGGTATCCAGCTCCACCGTGCTGCGGAACGCCACCTTAATCAGCATGGAATACTGCCCGGTCACGCAGTTGCACTCCAGTACATTGGGACAGGCTTCGATAAAGGGGTAAAAACTGGGCTTCTGGGAGGGGTGCATCTCCAGATTGATAAACGCAGTCACGTGGTACCCCAGCTTCAGCGGATCCACCACTGCCGTATATCCCTTAATAATGCCCTGCTTTTCCAGCCGGTCAATCCGGGTGCTGACCGCCGGGGAAGAAAGAAACACCTCCTCGGCCAGGTGCTTTAAAGGATACCGAGCGTTCTCCTGCAATAAGCTCAGAAGCTTTAAGTCGATCTTGTCCATACTCCATCTTCCTTCCCGGGAGCCGAAAACCGGTTCCACTGAAAAAAATAAAGGAAGCAGTCCGATTTTCATCGGTTTGCTTCCTTGCTCCATGATTATAGTATAAATAATTTGCCGAAAAAATGCAATCACTTTTTCGAAAAATCAGCGAGCATTCCAGCATGTCCGGCGGTATCCGGCAGTATTTTTATCTATTTTTGACAAAAATTACTGCAATTCTTTCATTGACCTTTTCCTGGTAAGCATGGTATAATGACTGGCAAAGCCAGTCATTACGGTTCCCGCTTTGCCGCCGAAAAGCAACGGCGGCATTTCGCCTGGGGGCGAAAACCAGCGGAAACCCAACGGATGCTTTATGGTATAATGACTGGCAAAGCCAGTGGAACCCATTCGGACTTTCTATGGTATACTGAAACGAAATTCCAAACCAGGACGAAAACGGAGAAAGGATGTTACAAATGGCAATAAAAACCATTGGGAAAAAGGCTCTGGCGGCAGTCTGTGCGGCAGTGCTCTGCCTGGGGCTGTTTGCCATCAAAATGCCGGTGAGTGCAGCGGGGGTTTACATCGCCCGCACCGTGGCTTCGGTGGCTGTGGGGGACACCATCACCGTCTCCGCCGGACAGCCGGGGGCTACCTGGACCAGCTCTGACAACACTGTGGCCACGGTGGACCAAAACGGCGTGGTCACCGGCCACAGCATGGGCAAAGCCACCATTACCGCCAGCTATGGCGGGCAGAGCACGTCCTGCACGGTCAGCGTGGGATTTTTGAATGGGATCGATGTGTCCCAGCACAATGTGGTAAATTGGGATGTGATCGCCGCTTCCGGGGTGGATTTTGTCATGATCCGGGCCGCATATGGCGGAGAATATTTTCCCAAACAGAACGACGATGAGTTGATCAACAATATTCGGGGCGCTTATGAACATGGGATTCCCTTTGGGCTGTATTTGTACAGCTATGCCGGTACCGGCAGCACCGAAACCCATCCCGGCTCCACCGCCGAGCAGGACGCCGGGTATGAAGCGGATTATATGCTTCAGGTACTGAAGATGCCCGAGGTGCAGCCCTATTTGGATGGCATGGTGCTGCCCATTGCTTATGACGTGGAAGAAGATGCGCATAAGACAATGTCCGGCAGCCGCCTTACCGGGCTGGTGGAAATTTTTGCCGACAAACTGCGCAGCGAAGGCTATTCGACCATGGTGTACACCATGGAAAGCGTGATGCAGAATTTGGATTTAGACCGGCTTTCGCAGCAGGGCATTGGCTTTTGGAATGCCCGTTGGCCCAACAGCCCGAACTTTACCACCAAAGCAACCATTGGAAATACCGGCGTTGTGCCGGATATCTGGCAGTATGCTTCGGACGGAACAAACCCCGGCGTGGGTGGGGGCAATGCCGACACCGACCTGGACTTGATTTATCTGGATATGGACAGCGCCAAAGCGCAGATGGAAGAGGTGGCCAATCCTTCCGTCAGCGTTTCCGGCAGCACCGCAACCCTGAGTTTTGCGGCCCGGACCCCTTATGTGGAAAGCTACACCATTGTGAAGGTTCGGGGGACCCAGGTCATTACCGTGGCAAGTAACCTGTCCCGCAGCACCATCCAGTATGTGGACCGCAGTTATCAGGCCGGGGATACATACTATGTCAACTGCAATATAAATGAAATGTTCTCTGCCGATCGCACCGTATATTACGGCCTCCATCCGGGCGACTGGGATTTAAGCGGGGAATTGAATGTGATCGACGTAATGAGTTTGGCCCAGGGCGTGCTGGATGAATCCCTGATTCCCAATAACGGTTACAGCCGGGCGGACTGGAACGAAGATAATGCAGTCAACGTTTTGGACGTGATGGCACTGGCCCAGGAAGTGCTTTGGTATTGAGGAAGTTAAGCGATGAAACGATGGAAAACCGCTTTTGCCGCCGGGATAACCGCTGTGCTGCTGGCTGCCGGCCTTTTGCTGGCGGGCTGCAGTGACAGTGGGGGAACAACCTCATCCGGTTTGGAGTCGGACAACTGGATTGGGGAAGAAGCCGCCGTGGAGCTGCTGGAAGGATTGACCCAGGAGGAAACCGGCCTGAGCCTGCCCACCGAATATTATCTGTTTGAACCGGATGAAGAGGTGGGGGATATCGGGGAGGTAACCTGTTATATCATCCATGCCTATCTGGTGGAAGATGAAACCGGTCAGCGCCATTTGGAGGATACCCTCTATGTGGCGGTGGATGGCAGCCAGGTGTATGTCTACGATCTGAACAACGATGCATTCAACCAGGTTTGGGGGGATGCAGAGGAAACTTCGCAGACACAATCCGAGACAAATTCTCAGGTAGAATCGGAATAAGAAACGAGAGGAGGGGCAACCCTCCTTTCGCCCTATCAACAAGTATTTTTATCGGGAACAGGAAACGAAGAGGAGGGGGAAAGCCCTCCTTTTCCCATATGAAAAAAGTAAGGAGGAAGAACAATGACAATCACACAAAATTCCATGGTAACCCTGCGGCCTTACCGGCAGGACGACAGTTTAATTCTGGCCCGGTTGTTTTACGAAACGGTCCACACCGTCAACCAACAGGATTACAGTCCAAAGCAGCTTGCTGCCTGGGCCGGGGCGGTCCCGGATCCGGAAAAGTGGCACCGTTCTTTTGAGGGACGTCTGGCCCTTGTGGCGCAGCAGGAAGGAGAGATTCTGGGCTTTGGGGACCTGGATGCCGCCCGGGGGTATTTGGATCGGCTGTATGTCCGCTGGGATCAACAAGGCCGGGGGATCGGCAGTTTGATTTGCGGTGCTTTGGAAAAGGGATGCCAAGCGCCAAAGGTGTATACCTATGCTTCGCTTACCGCCCAGCCGTTCTTTTCCGGCCGGGGATACCGGTTGGTGTACCGGCAGAAGGTGGAGCGGAACGGGGTGTGGCTGGATAATGCCCGGATGGAGAAAATGCTGCATAAATGAGATAAAAAAGCAAAGAGAATTTCAAAAAAATCAAACGCAGGCAACATAATTTCTTCACAAGTGACGGTTATAATGCCAGTGTACCCTAAGGAGAGACGGAAAAACCGTCAGGGTCGATGAAAGTAACGCAAGAAAGGATGAGCGAGATGTATCCTTACGACGAAAATGCTCCCATGAATCAAACTCCTAACGGTGGGTCCGAGAATCCCCAGTCATCGTCTTCTGCACAGCCGGCTTCGGAAGATGGCACCTATCATATGAGCGGAAGCCAAATTCCCAATGCACAGACTGCGTATTCTACGCCGCAACCCACCGACACGGCCGCCGCTTACAGCGAGGCGCAGGGCAGCGCTTCCGGCGAAGCGGCTGCCGGTACTGCCGAAACGGAAAATTATCAGACCAATTACACCGGCTACCAAACTGCGCAATCCGGTTACACGCCGCCCCAGGATAACAGTTATATCCCTTATACCGGCGCTGCGGCAGAAAAGCCGCCCAAGAAAAAGAGCGGCACCGGCAAAAAAATCGGACTGCTGGCCATTGTGGCGGCCGTGGCGTTGGTGTTCGGCATCGGAGGCAGTGCTTTGACCAATCTTCTGTGGCCCGGCACCGGGGGATCGACGGTGGTCTATCAATCCACCGGGGCGCCTTCCTCTTCGGTGCAGACCGATGGCGGAAGCACATTGACCGAAGTGGTGTCTGCCATTGAAAACAGTGTGGTGTCCATTTCCACTGAGCAAATTTCCTACGGCTCGATCTTTGGCAACTACGTCACTTCCGGCGCAGGCAGCGGAGTCATCATCAGCGAAGATGGCTACATTATCACCAACCAGCATGTGATTGAAGGCGCAACCAGCATTACGGTAACCACTCGAGACGGAACTTCTTATGACGCTACGTTAGTGGGCGCCAATGAAACGGCGGACATTGCCGTGGTAAAGATTGATGCCACCGGATTGACTCCGGCAGTCATCGGAGATTCCGATCAGTTGGCGGCCGGCGATACCGCCATTGTCATCGGCAACCCCCTGGGCATTTTGGGCGGCACCGTAACCTACGGCATCATCAGTGCCACCGACCGGGAACTGGTGGTGGACGGTTCCTCCAAAGATTTGATTCAGACGGATGCTTCCATCAGCCCCGGCAACTCCGGCGGCGGATTGTTCAACGGCAGCGGCGAACTGGTGGGCATTATTGAAGCCAAGTCCTCCTATGAAGAAGCGGAAGGGTTAGGTTTTGCCATTCCCATCAACCATGCTATGACCATTGCCCAGAATCTGATTGAAAATGAAGGCACTTCTGTAGAACAGGCCAGACTGGGCATTACGGCTCTGACGGTGGAAAATGACGCCATGGCCCAGCAATACGGCCTCAATGACGGTGCCGGAGTGTATGTATATCAGGTGGAGAGCGGTTCCGCAGCGGACAGCGCCGGCCTTCAGGTAGGGGATAAGATCAATACCATCGACGGTACGGAAATTACCTCTTCTTCTCAGGTCAGCGAAATTATTTCCTCCCATGTGCCGGGTGATCAGATCACCATCAACGTCAGCCGGGGCGGGATCAGCGGAGATATCCAGGTAACGCTGGGCAGCGATTCTTCCACCACCACCTCTTCCGGCAGCTATAATCCTTACAGCAATTATTTTGGCAATTACGGCGGCTTGATGGGCTGATAACGCTTTATGGAAATTCCCCGGAAAGCAGCACCTGCTGTTTGCAGAATAAAATCTCTGTCACTTAAAACCGACGGTTCTTTGGTTTTTCAAAGGCCGCCGGTTTTTCTTTTGTCTGGAGCAAGCGGGAAATAGCCGATCAGTAATAACTCATAGGTTATTAGAAAATAACAAATGGAAACTTCTGCTGTGGAAGCCTTTCTTTTATAATAAAGACAGAAACAAACGAAAATGTGCACAATTTTCGGACAAATTACCGATCAAGAAGAGAAGGGAGCTGGAAAAAGATTTTTTAAACCATTCAAAAACAACTACAAAAACAATGGCTTTTGTAACGGAGGTGTAAGACAATGGCGGATTCCGTCAGAAATTATCAGCAGCTGGCGCAGGATGTAATTCGTCTGGTGGGCGGCAAGGAGAATATTGTCAGCGCCGAACGATGCGCCACTCGGCTGCGGCTGGTGCTCAATGAAAAACTGGCGGGTGCCGAAGAAGAAGTGAAAAAACTGCCCGGCGTCATTACCGTGGTGGAAAAAGGCGGACAGTTTCAGATCGTAATCGGCCCCCATGTGGGGGATGTGTTTGCCGTGGTGTCGCAGCAATTAAATTTGGATGAAAATGCCAAGGAAGAAGGACCAAAAAAGAAACAAAGCGTTCTCAATCGTGTGATTCAGACGATGTCGGCTGTGTTCGCTCCTTTTATTTACGTACTGGCGGCGGCCGGCGTACTTCGGGGTATTTTAATTATCATTTCTGCCATCAATCCGGATTTAGCCAATACCGGCGCTTATCAGGTGTTCCAATTGGTGGGGGAGGCACCCTTTAACTATTTGCCGGTGCTCATTGCCCTTACCGCTTCCCGGCACTTTAAGTGTAATACTTTTGTGGCTGTGGTGTGCAGCCTGGCGCTGGTAAGCCCAAGCTGGCAAGCCATTGCCGACCGGATCGCCGGGGGAGAAAATGTGCTGTTCTGGTTTATTCCCATGTCGGAAACCACCTATACTTCCACCGTGCTTCCGGCTTTGATTCTGGTGGTGGTGCTGGCGTTGCTGGAGCATTTTCTGGACAAACACCTGCCCGGGGTAATTCGGTCGTTGTTTACTCCGGTGATCTGTCTCGGCGTTATGGTGCCTTTGACCATTTTGATTATCGGGCCGGTCATGCAGCTGGTTTCCGATGGGATTGCAATCGGTTACAACTTCCTGTATGAAGCGGTGCCCCCTGTGGCGGCAGCGATTGTAGGCGGCTTGTGGCAGGTGATTGTGATCTTCGGCGTCCATTGGGGAATGCTTCCCATCAGTGTGGCCAATTTCGATCAGTTTGGCTTTGACACCATCCAGGTATTTGCCACCATCGCTGTGGTGGCGCAGATGGCGGCGGCGTTCGGCGTTTTCCTGCGCACTTACCGCACCAAGGACAAAAATTTGCGCAACATCTCCCTTTCTGCGGGCATCACCGGCATTTTCGGCATTACCGAGCCTTCTATTTACGGCGTGACTCTGCCGAAAAAGAAGCCCTTTGTCATTGCCTGTATCTGTGCTGCTGTGGGCAGCATTGTGGCGTCTCTGTTTGGAAGTGCCAACTATATCTTTACTCCCATGCCCAGCTTGATTACCAGTGTCAACGCCATTTCAGCGGATCATCCGCTCTCCTTTATCGGCATGCTCCTGGGCTGCGCCATTGCCATTGTGGGGCCGATCCTGTTGATCTTCTTCTTTGGATATGATACCAAAGCGGCCCGCAAAGAAGCATTGGCACAAGGAGCTCAGGCAGAAACGGCTCCGGCCCAAAAAGCGGCGCCGGAAAACGGCTCTTCAGCACAGCAGGGCGAAAGCTTGATCTACAGCCCGTTAAAAGGGGAAGTGAAACCGCTCAGCCAGGTGGATGATCCCACCTTTGCCGAAGAAATTTTAGGAAAGGGCATTGCGGTGGTGCCGGCAGAAGGGAAATTATATGCGCCCTTTGATGGAACGGTGTCTTCGTTGGTGGACAGCAACCACGCTATCGGCCTTACCGATGTAAACGGCGCAGAACTGCTCTGTCATGTGGGATTGGAAACCGTAAGGCTTCAGGGCAAGTATTACCATGTGAAGGTAAAGGAAGGGGATTCCATCCATAAGGGAGATTTGCTGATGGAATTCGATTTGGATGAAATCCGCAAGGATTTCGATCCTGTTACGCCGCTGGTGGTGACCAACAGCGATGACTTTGCATCGGTTCAGCCGGAAATGACTTCCGGTTCGGTAGAGGTAGGACAGTTGTTGCTGCGGCTGGAACGGTAAATGAAACAGGAGGCGTGCATCATGGCAGGTTTGCAATTTCCCCAACATTTTCTCTGGGGCGGTGCGACAGCCGCCAACCAGTGCGAGGGAGCCTATCGGGAGGACGGCAAGGGCCTGTCCATCCAGGACATTATGCCAAAAGGCATCAAGGGAGCACCCACCAAAGAGCCCACCACCGATAACCTGAAGCTGGTGGGAATCGACTTTTACCACCGCTACAAAGAAGACATCGCCCTCTTTGCCGAGATGGGATTCAAGGTGTTCCGGTTTTCCATGGCCTGGTCCCGGATTTTCCCCCAGGGAGACGAGGAAACGCCCAACGAAAAGGGGCTGACGTTTTACGACAAGGTGTTGGATGAGTGCGAAAAATACGGCATTCAGCCCTTGGTGACCATCTCCCATTACGAAACGCCCCTCCATCTGGCTCGGGTCTACGACGGCTGGCGCAGCCGCAAGCTCATCGACTTTTATCTACGGTTCTGCAAAACCCTCTTTACCCGGTATGGCAAGCGGGTGAAATACTGGCTGACCTTTAACGAAATCAATTCGGTGCTCCACCAGCCCCTGATGAGCGGGGGCATCCTCACCCCCAAAGACCAGCTCACCCAGCAGGACCTGTACCAGGCCATCCACCACGAACTGGTGGCTTCGGCGGCGGCGGTGAAGCTGGCCCATGAAATGATGCCGGATGCCAGGGTGGGCTGCATGATCTTGGCCATGCCCACCTATCCCCTCACCCCCAACCCGGAGGACGTGCTGGCGGCGTTGAAGGCGGAGCAGAAGAATTACTTCTTTGCCGACGTTCAGGCCAGAGGGGCTTATCCTCACTATCTGGACAGCTATTTGAGGGAACAGGGCGTCCAAATTCAGATGGAGCCGGGGGATGAGAAGATGCTGAAAAATACGGTGGATTTTATTTCCTTCAGCTATTACGTCAGCGTCTGCGAAAGCGCCCAGGAGATGGAAACCGGGGAGGGCAACCTCATCGGCGGCATCCCCAATCCCTACCTGAAAGCCAGCGAATGGGGCTGGCAGATCGACCCCATCGGACTGCGGGTGGTGCTCAACCAGTTTTACGACCGGTACCAAAAGCCGCTGTTCATTGTGGAAAACGGCCTGGGTGCCAAGGACAAACTGGTGCCGGACGGCAAGGAAAGCTGGACGGTAGAAGATGACTACCGCATCGACTATATGAAGCAGCACCTGATCCAGGTAGCCAAAGCCATAGAGGACGGAGTGGAGGTCATGGGGTACACCGCCTGGGGCTGCATTGACCTGGTCAGCGCTTCCACCGCCCAGCTGAGCAAGCGGTACGGGATGATCTATGTGGACCGCAACGACGACGGCACGGGAAGTTTGGAGCGGTACCGGAAAAAATCCTTTGATTGGTATCGAAGGGTGATTCAAACCAACGGCCAATGCCTGCTGGAAAAGCAGAGCTGACGCCCGGGAAAACGAAAGGGAGTTAGATAGGGATGAAACAGTTCGAATATACCATTACCGACAAAGAGGGAATTCATGCCCGTCCGGCAGGACTTTTGGTGAAGCAGGCAGGACGGTATGCCAGCAAGATTACCATGACCAAAGGGGAAAAGACCGGGGACTGTAAACGGCTTTTTGCCATCATGGGATTGGGCGTGAAATGCGGCGATACCGTTACCATCACCTTGGATGGCCAAGACGAAAAGGAAGCCGCACTGGCATTGACGGCCTTCTTAAAAGACAATCTGTAACAAAAAAGGGTCTGCTGCGGAACATCTTCTGCGGCAGATCCTTTGTGTTTCTCTTGACAAATAACCGGAAAGGGTGTACACTTGCTTATATGCTTTAAAGTAATAAAGTGAGGGGATCACCATGAAGATAGCAGTCGTTGGATTAGGGTTGATCGGCGGGTCTTTCTGCAAGGCCATTACCAAACGCACCAACCATGAAGTGCTGGGCTATAACCGCACTCTTTCCACTGCACAAAAGGCGCTGGCGGAGGGCAGCATTCAGCAGATCATCACCCTGGATCAGTTGGACCAGGCGGACTTAACCATTGTTTGCCTCCATCCCGTGCAGACCATTTCGTTTTTGCTGGAGCACAAAGACGATTTTGCCAAGGGCAGCATTGTGATAGACGCCAGCGGGGTAAAGGAAAGCGTGCTGGAGGCGGTGGACCGGCCTTTGAAAGAAGCGGGGGTGCGGTTTGTGGGCTGCCATCCCATGGCGGGAAGGGAGTACTCCGGATATGATTACACCCTGGATACCCTTTTTATCGGCGCCAGCTTTATTTTAACCCCCACTTCCCTTACCGATCCTGCCGCTGTAGAGACGGTGGAAGAATTGGCGAAGGAGCTGGGCTTCGGCCAGACGGTACGGGCAACGCCCCAGGAGCATGATGAAATCATTGCCGCTACCAGCCAGTTGGCGCATGTGGTCAGCAATGCTTATATCAAAAGCCCTACGCTGCAGCGGGAAGCAGGGTTTTCTGCCGGGAGCTTTTTGGATCTCACCCGGGTGGCGAAGCTCAATGAAGATATGTGGACCGATCTGTTTCTCATGAACCGAAAAGCGCTGCTTCGGGAAATCGACTGCATTCAGCATTCCATTTCTCAGGTGCGGGACGCTTTGGCCCAAGGAGATGCCGATACCTTGAAAGCCCTGCTTCGAGACGGGCGGTTGCGAAAAGAAGAAAGTATCCGCCGCCATGGGGGAAATTAAATTACTATTTGTAGAATAAAGAAGAAAAACTCCGATGTGGAAATTTCCATCGGAGTTTTTGCAGCTTTCGATTTTATGTTACCGGCTCAGTTCGGCGATTTGGTAGATCAGCTGTTCCGAATCCACCCAACCCAGGCAGGGGTCGGTAATGGATTTACCGTAAATGTGCTCGGAGACATCCTGACGGCCGGGCTCCAGATAACTTTCGATCATGACGCCCTTCACCAGCCCCCGGATTTCGGGAGAAACCTGGCGATTGTGCATAACTTCCCGGACGATGCGGATCTGTTCCTTGTACTGTTTATCGGAATTGGAGTGGTTGGAGTCTACGATCACCGCCGGATTTTGCAGGCCCATCTTGTGGTACATCTCCAGCAGTCGCTTGATGTCCTCGTAGTGGTAGTTGGGCTGGCAAACCCCCCGCTTGTTCACTCCGCCCCGCAAAATGGCATGGGCCAGGGGGTTGCCGGAAGTCTCTACCTCATGAGCGGCATAGGCAAAGTGCTGGGGGTGCTGGGCGGCGTAAATGGAATTAAGCATCACCGAAAAGTCCCCGCTGGTGGGGTTTTTCATGCCGGTGGCCACATCAAAGCCGCTGGCGGTCTGGCGGTGGTGCTGGTCCTCCACCGAGCGTGCTCCGATGGCTACGTAAGAAAGCAGATCTTCCACATAGCCCCAGTTTTCGGGATAGAGCATTTCGTCCGCCGGAGGCAGGCCGAATTCTTCAATGGAGCGCATCTGAAGCCGCCGCATGGCGATCAGCCCGGCCACCAGGTCCGGCCGCTTTTCCGGGTTTGGCTGGTGGGCAATGCCTTTGTAGCCGTCGCCGTTGGTTCGGGGTTTGTAGGTGTAGATCCGGGGCACCAGCACCAGCCGGTCCTTGACCTTTTCCTGCACCCGGCTCAGTCGGCTGACGTAATCCAGCACCGATGTTTCGTTATCGGCGGAGCAGGGCCCGATGATGACCAGAAATTTATCCGATTTTCCGGTGATGGCATCGCTGACATCCTGGTCCTTCTGCCGCTTGATTTCCTTTCCGTGGGCAGTGAGAGGATATTGTTCCCTGATTTCCTGGGGGGTGGGGAGGGCTTTTAAAAAATTGAAACTCATCTTTACTTAGACCTTTCTGGAAATGATACCGGTGGATCCCCGCTCCCTTTCAACGGGGCAAAACCGTTCTTATTCATGATACGTTTTGAGAGGTGTTTTGTCAATAGCAGGGGAAAGAAAGGGAAAAGCTCCGGGCTGCCGCCTACGGAGCTTTGGTTCAGTTTCCGCCTAATTTCCAAATCAAGCCAAAAATCAAGGCCACCATGAGCCCCAGCAGCACCACGCCTAGAGCGCCCACCAGGATCTTCAATCCCAGGTTTCCGCCGCCGATGACAGGCCGCTTTGCCGCTTCCCGTGCAGCTTGCTTCGCCCCTTCGCACTGGCAAGGCTGATCGGGATCCAGAGGTTTGCCGCAGTAGGGGCAAAATTTTTGTTCCATATTTCCTGCTTCCTTTTTCCGGAATAAGAGCATTCCGGTTACTTTTCTTTAGTATACCTGTCTGAAAGAAATTTTGCAAGCCTCTTATCCGGAATCCTGTGTCACTTGGGTGATGGAGGAAAATAAGCTTCGGTTTCGTTCCAGGTCATAGGCGGACAGGCTGGTATCGGTGCATTGAAACAGCAGATCGGCGGCCTCTTCGGCTTCCATTTGCAGCACCTGTTCCAGTTGGATGGCCACCAACTGCATGGCACCGCCGGTTTCGCTGCTGAAAAACAGATCCGCCTGCCGGGGCGCATCCGCTACCGACAGCCCGGAGGGAAAGCGGTAGCGCCCGGTGATGACCTCCTGCGCCAGGGAAATTTCCACCAAGGGAAATTGCTGGGCAATTTTGCACAGTCCCGTTTCGTCGATGCGTATCCAGCCGTCCAGGGTGACGCCCAGCACGCCTTGGGCCGCCTGCAAAAGCTGGTCCGGCCCGCCGTAATTGTACTGGCCCAGCAGTGTGTCGGTGTAAAGTTTTACGGTGGCGGTTTTGGTAAGATCTACATCCTGAATGTGTGCTTTTTGGTCCAATCCGGAAAATCGCAGCAGCACCACCCGCTGGGGGGATTGGTTCTTTTCCCGGCAGCCGATCAAAAGCAGGTTGCAGCTTTTGCCCACCCCTACCGGCAGATCGGGCGCAGTGTCCACGGGCTGTTCCTGCGCAGAGAATACGATGGAACAGCAGATGGCCAAGGCGCCCCCCAGCACCAAAAGGCTAAGCAAAAAGGCTGCCCAAAAGGGCCGGTACCCCTTTTTCAAAAAATGAGATATGGACATCAATTTCCCCTCCTGCCGGTAGTATGGCCGGGGAAGGAGGGGAATAGTCGGTTTAATAACAATTTTTAATGATGGTTTTAACCCGGCTTACCAGCTGACGGTCGTTGTCGTAATTGAGCCACTTGGGAGCCAGGCTGATCTCCACCCACTTAACCTGGCTGACCTCTTCCGGCTGGGGATGGATTTCCTTGGATTTGACCCAGGCCAGAAAATACACCACATTTTTGATGGTGTCCTTTCGAGGAGAATAGGAAACCACCTCTCGAAAGCTGGTGTCGATCTGTACCTCTAACCCGGTTTCTTCCCGGATCTCCCGGCGGGCGGTTTCCGCTTCGGTTTCGCCCGGTTCCACGTGGCCCTTGGGGAAGGACCAATGACCGCCGTTGGTGTGTTTGATCAAAAGCAGCTCGGTATTGCCGTGGTATTTGCGGAAAATCACCGCACCACAGGATTTTTCCTGCTCCATGGCCTTCCCTCCTTTTCGCATTTACTAATATCAGTGTATCACATCCCGGGCAAGAAATCTGCTTTTGTAGCAAAATTATGAAAAATTCTACTTTTTTCACAATCAAGCGGGAAAATTTGGGTGGAATTCTTCCACGATTTAAGCAGGTAAATCGAAGGAATTTGAAAAAACACTCAAAAACCATTGCAATTCTCAGATTCTTTTTGTATAATTGAGAGGTAAACAGCTTACTTCTCCCAAGCTGGAAACCTACGATTTTGAATGAAAAGGGCAGGTGCAAACAATGGACATCAAACAATTGCAGATTATGGCCACCAAAGTTCGGATCGGCGTAATCGAAGGCGTTTATGCAGCGCAGGCCGGACATCCCGGCGGTTCTTTGTCGGCAGCGGATATCTTCACCTATCTCTATTTTGAAGAAATGAAGATCGATCCTCAAAATCCCAAAGATCCGGATCGGGACCGCTTTGTTCTCAGCAAGGGACACACCGCCCCCGGCTACTATGCGGCGCTGGCAAACCGGGGCTACTTCCCGGTGGAAGAATTGAAAACTCTCCGTCAGATCGGTTCCCGCTTGCAGGGCCATCCGGATATGAAGGGCATTCCCGGCGTGGATATGTCCTCCGGAAGCCTGGGCCAGGGCATTTCCTGTGCCGTTGGCATGGCGGAAGCCGGCAAGCTTATGGGCAAGGATTATCGGGTCTACACCCTGTTGGGCGACGGTGAAATCGAAGAAGGCCAGGTGTGGGAAGCGGCGATGTTTGCCGGTAACCACGCATTGGACAATCTGGTAGTCATCGTGGACAACAACAACCTCCAGATCGACGGCACCATTGAAGAAGTCAACTCCCCCTATCCCATTGACAAGAAATTTGAAGCCTTCAAGTTCCATGTCATCAACTGCGACGCTCACGATTTCAATTCCCTGAAGGCAGCTTTTGATGAAGCCAGAGCCACCAAGGGCGTTCCCACCTGCATCGTGGCAAAGAGTGTCAAGGGCAAGGGCGTTTCCTACATGGAAAACAATGTGGCCTGGCACGGCACCGCTCCCAAGACCGATAAATATGAAATCGCCATGGACGAGCTGACCAAGCACCTGGCAGAACTGGAGGGTTAAGACAATGGCTGATGTAAAGAAAATTGCAACCAGAGAAAGCTATGGTAACGCTCTGGTAGAATGCTATCCGGATTTCCCCAACCTGGTGGTGCTGGATGCCGACCTGGCTGCCGCCACCAAAACCGGAACCTTCAAAAAAGCACACCCGGAACGCCATATTGACTGCGGCATTGCAGAATGCAATATGATGAGCATCGCTGCCGGAATGGCCGCCGCCGGGATGATCCCCTTTGCCTCCACCTTTGCGATGTTCGCCGCCGGGCGGGCCTTTGAGCAGGTGCGCAATTCCATCGGTTACCCCCATCTGAACGTCAAGATCGGCGCTACTCATGCCGGTATTTCCGTAGGGGAGGACGGCGCCACCCACCAGTGCAACGAGGACATTGCCCTGATGCGGGCCATCCCCGGTATGGTGGTGATCAACCCCAGCGACGACGTGGAAGCCAGAGCTGCGGTTCGGGCTGCGTTGGAATACCAGGGCCCGGTGTACCTCCGGTTTGGCCGTTTGGCAGTGCCGGTGATCAACGACCGCCCCGATTACAAGTTTGAACTGGGCAAAGGCGTGACCTTGAAAGAGGGCAAAGATATCACCATCGTGGCCACCGGCCTGACGGTGAGCGAGGCCTTGGGCGCAGCGGAACAGCTTGCCGCCGAAGGCATCGACGCCGGCGTCATCAACATCCATACCATTAAGCCTTTGGATAAGGAATTGATTCAAGCGGCCGCCGCCAAAACCGGCAAGCTGGTGACGGTGGAAGAACACTCCATTATCGGCGGCTTGGGTGACGCTGTGCTGGAAGCCATTCGGGAAAATCCCGTGCCGGTGTATAAGATTGGCGTCAACGACGAGTTCGGTCACTCCGGCCCCGCCGCCAAGCTGATTGAGATGTACGGCCTCACCGCCGCCCCCATCGCTAAGCGTGTGAAGGAAATCCTGGGCAAATAAACCTTTGAATTGCATTGCTGTGTTTCGGTCCGCCGTCCTGATCAGGACGGCGGACTTTTTGGAAAAAGAGCAGTGGCTGGAATATGATAAAAGGAGTATCCGTTTATGAAAGCGCTGAAGCCGGTTTTCCTATGTTTGACCGTGCTGCTTTTGTGGCTTACGGGATGCAGCGCCTCAGAGGACACCGTCTCTGAAACAGAAAGCACGGTATCCATCATGACGCCGGTTGAGGGGCCCGATTCCGAAGCCAATTTGCAGCCAAAAACAACCCTGACTGATTTGGAAATTGTGGTGCACGATTCCGATCTGCTCCGGCTCCGTCCTTTGACAGAGGACGTGTTTTATGAAATTGCTTTGGATCAGACCATTGCCTGGCAGGATCGAAACGGCAATCCTGCCCCCATGGAACAGTTTAGCGGCAGAAAGTTTGTGACGTTATCTTATGCCGGGGAACCGGAGGGCCCTTTTCCCAATGGCCGGTATGTCCTTTCCCCAGAGCAGGTTGTATTTTTGCGCCTGCAGGAGGAAGCCCAGGAGCTGATTCATCCCTTTGCTGATTTAAATCCCGAAGAGGTTGATCGAGTAGAAGTGATGATGAATTTCCAAGATCCGCCGAACTATCAAGCCATCTCTTTGCTGGAAATGAGCATGGCGGTGGTTCAGTTGAAAGAACTTGCCGGCACGGAGCAGCCCGATCCGGATTTGGAGATCATTCCTATGGGCGCTCCATCCACTTTGCGGCTGATTTTTATGGATGGCCGTTGGATGGAAGTGTCCTTTGCCGGCTCTAACTACAGTGCAAAGGTGGAAACTTCGGAAGATACAAATTATTATTGCTTTCTCTCTCAGGATTATCAGCCGCTTTTGGATTTGATGGGACGTATACAGAGATATTACAATTCATAAGGAGCAGAAGCAAGGAAAGCCCCGCTGTCCGAATCGGCAGCGGGGCAGTTCTTTTATGAGAAAAGTTCCTTTCAAAAACCGATTTCCCTCTTGACTCTCCCATCATGGGATAGTTTATAATCGGCCTTGCTCGATGACGGGAAAACCGGTTTCCGGCAGGGAACACCGCAGTTGGAAGCAGGGTTCGCTGAGATCGCTGATTTCTGCAATGGCTTCCACTTCCACCACCGTTTTGGGATAAGGACTGGCAAAAAGCAGGAAAACAGGGTGAGTAATGAGTGACTTGACAGGGCAAAAGCCGGAGAACTTTTCCGCACCCTGTCAAACAAAACAAATTCCGTGACAAAAATGCATTGGGCCTATTCAAACTGCCAAAGTTTTCCGGGGGACTTGACATTTTCTTTTCCATGGTGTTAAATTAGT
>CASDQY010000079.1 GCA_949282975.1 uncultured Oscillospiraceae bacterium
CCTCAAGGGGAAGCCTTTCCACCTGTGATAAAATCTCAAAATGGATTTCCGTATTAGGCAAGCAACAGCAAAAAGGCCCGGCGGAACGCCGGGTCTTTGGGAAAGATGAAATTACATATCAATCCATTCGGAGTCTACCCATTTTTGTTGAGTTACATTCCAACGGCGGTATTGAATTTTCCCATTAAATACACGATATTTAATTTCAATAATGTCGCCACGAGGGGAGATTGTTTCACCGCTGTCTTGAACCGCAACGGTTTGCGCAGAAGAGGGAACAACGGGTTCTTCCGCCGCAACACTAAGAAGCGAAGTAGAAGAGAGCATAGTCAAACTGAGAGTAGCAACAATTGCCACCAAAATTTTGCGCATGACTTTTTTCATGGAGTCCGCTTTCCTTTCTGAATTTGTAATTTTCGATGTAAAAATCATTTACCTAAGATGCATTAGGAAAATATGCTTGTGCAAAAAATTCAAATGTTGTTTCCGGATCTTCAAAACCGGCTTTTGCAAACAAACTAATCAGTTCATTTTCAGTAACCTGATGAACTTCCAACCGATAAACCTCTAATGCTTCCTGTACTAAATCATCTTCGTCTAAAGGAACAATAGCATCAATATATCCTTCAAATTCTGGTGAATTTAATATCAAAAAATAACAATCATTCGGATATTCTGCTAAATAGCAGCTTTCTTGAGTAATAGCAGCACCTTCCACCATTTCCTCCAACTTCCCATATTGGGTATACTTTGGAGTAAAGGTGAAAAGATAAGAAAACAGCATTACAACTGCCATCAACAGGCAGGCGAAAAAGTAGTACCGTTTTGTATGCTTCGGGCTTTCCGATATTTTCATCAGAATATTCAACCGCTGTTTTAACTGCTCTTTTCCGTCGTCAGAAGCCAGCTTCGAAACCGCACCGGTTTGCTGAGCCATAAGCTTGTTGATCTTTTTGGAAAACTGCAACGTGTTGGCAATGGCGCTTAAATAATCACACTGTTCCTGCGACGTTAATTTAGCACAAACCGAAGCGTCGCAGTGGAGTTCCACTGTCTGGTCAACATCCTTCTGGAACAGATAAACCAAAGGGTTCCACCAAAACAAACAGCATAAAATCTGTACCAACAACTTAATCCAGGAATCCCGATGGTAATAATGAGTCAGTTCATGTAAAAGCACGCAATACAATTCCCTCTCATTATAAATCTGCCCCAAAGGGATTAGAATGGTCGGACGGAAAAAGCCGTAAGTCAATGGCGTATTTACCATGGCATGGCGCAGCCGAAAGCGATTTTTCCTGCCAAATTCTGCGCACACTACCTCATCCAAAATTCTTTGCTCCTGGGCTAACGGATGATGCATCGTGCTCCGATAAAGCTTCATCGTTTTTCTGGTTTTCCGCAAAAACAGAAGGAAAGAGACAACGGCTCCAACCAACCAGACCAGAAACAGAACAACCAGCGGCGTAACAGGAAAATCAATTCCCGGAATACGAAACAGTTCAAATTCGGTAAAAAAGTAACTGATGTTCCCGTAGATCGTAGAAGAAATGTTTTTGGTAAATGAGAAATTCAAAGGCGCAAAAGAACGTACCAGCATGAATCCCAACATAATCACCAAGGTGACAATGCCAAAATTTTGAATCAACCGTGTGCGACGACGTATAAAATGGAACGCCACAATCAGAAGGCTGAGCCATAGCACCGCCATCACAACAGATCTCAGATCGATTAAAATTGAAGTTTGAAAAATACGATTAGAATCATCGAACATGACAACTTCCCTTTTCCGTTGGACAACAACTAATTTTCCGGCATACGGAAGGCGGCTAGCTCTTCCTCGGTCAGAAGATCCGGGAAATACATATAAGCCCAAAAGATGTATTCCGCTTGTGGGTCCTCACTGCCGGCTTCCGCTAAAAATTCTATAAAACCCGCTTTGTCTACAGAACGAACTTCCAATTGGTAATCATTCAAAGCCTGCCGCACCATGTTTTCGTCATCCAGAGGGGCAAAACTATAGGTGCCCTCACCATCTGCATCTCTCAAATCCTGATACAAAAAGTAACAACCCTCCGGAAATTCCAGCAGATAACTATTTTCCTTGGTAATAGCAACGTTGCCGGCCATCTCTTGCAGTTGTCCGTATTGGGTTTGCATCGGATTGAAGATGAAAAGATAGGACAGGGCTATGACAGCCGCCATCAGCAAGCAAACAAAAAAGTAATACAGTTTTTTGTGCTTTGGCGCCAAAGAAATTTCCGACAAAATCTTAAGCCGCTGCTGCATTTGTTCTTTTCCGTCATCCCCGGCAAATCCGGAAACGACGCCGGCTTTCTGGCCGATGGGAAATACAATCCGATTGGAAATTTTCATGGTGTTGGTGATGGCATTGAGATAATCCGTTTGTTCTATAGAAGTCAGCTTAGAACATACCGATGCATCGCAGTGAAGTTCCACCGTTTGCGTTACATCCTTTTGGAAAAGGTAAACCAAAGGGTTCCACCAAAGCAGACTGCACAAAATCTGTACCAGCAGCTTGGTCCAGGCGTCCCGATGGTAATGATGGGTCAATTCATGCAGGAACACACAGTACAACTCCCGTTCCGTATACTGCTTCCCAATGGGAATCAATATGGTTGAACGAAAGTAGCCATAGGTCAGCGGACTGATCACCATAGCACGATACAGCTTAACGTTGCGGTGCTTTTTAAACTCTTTTTGCACTGCATCAAGGACCCTTTGTTCCTGTTCCAGGGGTTCGCAAACTGTGCTTTGAAACTTCTTTAATGCTTTTCGTGTCCGAATGAAAAACAAAAGAAGAGAAACCACAGTGCCAACACCCCAGATCACCAGCAGGATATTGGACGGCGTGATAGAAAAATTGGTGCCGGGAATGTGAAACAGTTCGTACTCGCTGAAAAAATAATTGATATTCCCATAAAACGTAGAGGGAATATTCAAAGTGAATGCAAAATTCAAAGGTGCGAAGGAACGGATCAGCATCAATCCCAACATAATCACCAGGGTAGCAATGCCAAAGTTCTGGATCATCCGTGTCTGCCGCCGGATAAAGTGAAAGACCAAGATCAAAAAGCTAAGCCATAGAATTGCCATAATAATAGACCGCATATCAACTACGACTACTGTGAAGGAAAGCCTATGGGAATCATCGAACATGGCAACACTCCTTTTTCACAACAAGAGCAATTTTATCCTGTTGTGAGATCAATTTCCTTCCGAGCCGGATGGCTATGTTCTCGGCATAGAAATTTTCTATTTCGATAAAATAACATCAAACTCGTCAGGATATAAAATGACTTCTCGTACATTATACCAGAGAGTGAATAAAAAATCCAGTTTATTTTGTATGAAAATACAAATTTTACATCCACAATAAATGGTTTATTCCCTTGATTTTATGAAAAAGAAAAATTTTATGCAAAAACCCTGTCTGCCGGCGGCAAAACCGTCCAACAGACAGGGTACGGAAATTTTCAAATCAATGGGTCTGCAAATACTCCAGCAGCAGTTCCTTCATCCGTGCCGGGTTGCCCTTCCCCTTCGTGGCTTTCATGCACTGGCCGGTAAGGTAGCCCAAGGCATTGGTTTTGCCGTTTTTATAGTCCTGAATGGACTTCTGGTTGGCTTCACAGACCTGATCCACCACCGCCTGCAAGGCGGAATCATCGGAGATCTGGGCCAGGCCCTTTTCTTCCACAATTTTGGCGGGATCGGCGTTTTCGGTGAGCAGCACTTCGAACACCTGCTTCCCGGCGGCGTTGGAGATTTTGCCGTCCTCAATCATCTTCAGCAAAGCGGTGAAGGAATCCACCGTCAAGGCGGTATCCGCCAGAGACAGCTTCTTTTCCCTCAGATACTTGGTGAGATCCCCCACCATCCAGTTGCAGATGATCTTGGGGGAGCAGGCTTTTTTGGCCACACTCTCTTCGAAGAAGGCGCACTTTTCCGGTTCCTCCAGCAGCACCTGGGCTTCGTCATAGCTGATGCCGAAATCCTGGGTAAAGCGGATGAGCTTGATGTTGGGCAGCTCCGGGATGGCCTCCTTCAAGCCGTCCACATAGTCCTGCTCCAACACAATGGTGGGCAGGTCCGGTTCGGGGAAGTAACGGTAATCCTGGGAGTCCTCTTTGCTCCGCAGCAGGACATTTTCACCCTTGGCGTCGTCCCAGCGGCGGGTTTCCTGGAAGATCTCGCCCCCATTTTCCAGCACTTCGATCTGACGGGCGGCTTCGTAGTCAATGGCACGGACCACAGCGGAAAAGCTGTTGACGTTCTTCATCTCCACCCGGGTGCCGAATTCGGTGCTTCCCTTTTTCCGCACCGACACGTTGACATCCGCCCGGATGCTGCCCTGCTCCATCTTGCAGTCTGAAATGTCCAGGTATTGCAGGATGGACTTGATGGTTTCCAGATAGGCGTGGGCTTCGGCAGAGCTGCGGAAGTCCGGCTCGGAAACGATTTCAATCAGGGGCACGCCGCAGCGGTTGAAGTCCACCAAGCTGCCGTCGATGTTGGCGGAGTGGAGCAGCTTGCCGGCGTCCTCCTCGATGTGAATCCGGGTGACGCCGAAGCGCTTTTGATAGGTGCTTTTGTCCGGGTTTTCCACCAGCACATCCAGATATCCCGTTTCACAGAGAGGGATGTCAAACTGGCTGATCTGATAGGATTTGGGCAGGTCGGGATAGAAATAGTTCTTCCGGTCCTGCTTGCAGATGCGGTGGATGTTGCAGTGCAGTGCATGGCCCATTTTAATGGCATACTCCACCACCTGCATATTCAAGGTGGGAAGGGTGCCCGGCATTCCCATGCAGATGGGGCAGCACTGGCTGTTTACTTCCAGGCCAAAGGCATTTTTGCAGCTGCAGTAAATCTTGCTTTCGGTATTCAATTCGGCGTGGACTTCCAGGCCCACTACCACTTCATAATTCGGATTCCACACGGCTTTCCCCTCCTTTACAGATTGGCTACGGTGCAACAGCCCGTTTCCTGCTGATAGGCCAGGGCGGCGTTGAGCAGGGTTTGTTCGCTGAATTTGGGGCCGATGAGCTGCATGCCGATGGGCAGGCCGTTGGCGGCCATGCCGCAGGGAATGCTCAAAGCGGGGAGGCCGGCAATGTTCACCGTGGTGGTGCAGACATCGGCCGCATACATCTTTAAGGGATCGCCCATATTTTCTCCCAGCCGGAAAGCGGTGTCGGGAGCGGTGGGGGTCAAAAGCAGATCACAGCTTTCAAACTGATGGTCAAATTCTTCCCCAATGCGATTTTGCAGCAGCTTTGCCTTCTTGTAATAGGCATCATAAAAACCGGAACTGAGCACGAAAGTTCCCAGCAGAATCCGGCGCTTTACTTCATCGCCGAAGCCTTCGCTGCGGGTCTTTTCATACATCTCGTCCAGACCGTGGTATTCCGGCGTGCGGTAGCCGTACTTCACTCCATCAAACCGGGCCAGGTTGGAACTGGCTTCCGCCGAAGAGATAATGTAGTAGGCGTTTAAGGCATAGCTGGTGCTGGGCAGGCTGACAGTTTTCAGGGTGGCGCCCAAGCCCTCCAGCACTTTGGCGGCGGCCATTACCTTCTGCTGGACCTCTTCCGAAACACCCTGGGCGAAGTACTCTTCCGGAATGCCGATGGCCTTGCCGGAAACATCCGCCTTCAGGTTGGCGTAAAAATCCGGGTACTCCCGCTTGGCGCTGGTGGCGTCCATGGGGTCGTAGCCGCAGATGGCGGAGTAGAGCATGGCCACATCCTCCACGCTCCGGCCCAGAGGGCCGATCTGATCCAGACTGGAAGCAAAAGCCACCAGGCCGAACCGGGACACGGAGGAATAGGTGGGCTTCAGGCCCACCACCCCGCAATAAGCGCTGGGCAGGCGGATGCTTCCGCCGGTGTCGGAGCCAAGGCTCAGCACCGCTTCCCCCGCCGCTACTGCGGCGCCGCTGCCCCCGGAGGAACCGCCGGGCACATGATCCAGGTTTCGGGGATTGGCCGTCTTTTGGAAATAGGAAGTCTCACAGGAAGAACCCATGGCAAACTCATCCATATTCACCTTCCCCACCATCACCGGATGGCAGCGTTCCAGCTTTTTCATCACAGTGGCATCGTAGGGCGGGACAAAATTCCCCAACATCTTAGAGGCACAGGTTGTCCGTACATTTTTGGTGCAGATGTTGTCCTTCACCGCCAGAGGGATTCCGGCCAATGGGCTGAGATCTTCCCCCCGGGCCAAACGTTCATCCACTTCGGCGGCTTTCTTTTTCGCTTCCTCTCCGGTTACGGTGAGATAGGCTTTTACCTTATCGTCCACCGCTTCAATGCGGTCCAGCACCGACTGGGTCAGTTCCACGGCGCTGATTTTCTTTTCCCGCAGCATACCGGAAAGCTGGGAAGCGGTATATTCAAACAGTTCCATTCCTCTTCTCCTTTCACTCCACCACTTTAGGCACGACTACGCACCCAGCCTTCACCTGAGGGGCGTTTTCCAACAGTTCCCTGCGGTCGTAATGGTGTTCCACCACGTCCCCTCGGAAAATCATGGGGTGATCGGGATCGATCAGGGCGCCGGTATCGGGCAGATCCGGAAGCTGCTGCACCATAGAGACAATGTTTTCCATGTCTTTGGCAAAGCGGTCGGCCTGATCCTCCTCCAACCGGAGTTTGGCCAATTTGGCAACATGTTGAATATCAATGGTCATTTTGTTTCCTCCCCTTACTGCAGCATGGAAAGCAGATCCTCTTGCGAAAGAACCGGTATTCCCAAAGACTGCGCTTTTTCTAATTTACTTCCGGCGGCTTCTCCCGCCAGAAGATAGTTGGTTTTTTTACTCACCGAACCGGTCACTTTGCCCCCGGCCTGCTCGATCATGGTTTGGGCTTCCTTGCGGGACAAGGTGGGCAGGGTTCCGGTGATGACAAAGGTCATGCCCGCCAAAGCGCTGCCGGTGGCTTGATTTGACTGGGTAAGATCCACCCCGGCGGCTTTCAGCCGCTCCATCTGGGCCAAAGTTTCCGGGCGGTGGAGGAATTCATAGAGGTTCTGCGCCATGATTCCCCCTACCCCATCAACGGAAGCCAGATCTTCCTGCGTAGCGGCCAGCAGTTCCTCCCAGGTGGAGAACCGCCGGCAGATCAGCTGGGCGCCTTTCTGGCCGATGTTCCGCACCCCAAAGGCAAAAAGCAGCCGGGCCAGACCCGCCTGTTTGCTGTTTTCCAGGGCGGCAAGAAGGTTGTCCGCACTCTTTTCCCCCATCCGTTCCAGCGTTAAAAGCTGGTCTTTGGTGAGGTCATACAGGTCCGCCGGGCTCTTTACCAAACCCTGATTGACCAGCCCTTCCATGATGGAGGGGCCTAAGCCGTCAATGTTCATGGCGTCCCGGCTGGCAAAGTGGGTGAGGTTTTTCAGCAGAGTAGCGGGGCAAAAAGGATTGACGCAGCGCAGGGCCGCTTCCCCTTCCTCCCGCACCGCTTTTTCCCCGCAGGAGGGGCAGGTATCCGGCATACGGTAAGGGACACTATCCGGCCCATGGAATTTCACCATCACCACTTCCGGGATGATGTCCCCGCTTTTGCGCACCACCACGGTGTCCCCCAGGCGGATGTCCTTTTGGGTGATGTTGTCCTGGTTGTGGAGGGTGGCCCGGGAAACGGTGGTTCCCGCAAGCTGCACCGGGTCAAAGACGGCGGTGGGAGTGAGCACGCCGGTGCGCCCCACCGAAATTTCGATTTGGCGGAGGATGGTTTCCTTTTCCTCCGGGGGGTATTTGAAGGCCACCGCCCATTTGGGAAATTTGGCGGTGGAGCCGATGGCTTCCCGATCTGCCAGGTTATCCACCTTTACCACCGCCCCGTCCATGTCAAAGGAAAAGCTTTGACGCAGGCTGCCGATGGTTTCAATCTCTGCTTTGACCTGCTCAGCGGTTTGACAGAGGGTGTACCGGGGAGAAACAGCAAAGCCCTGACTTGCTAGCCAATCCAGACTCTCCTTATGGCTGTGAAAAGTGATCCCCCGGCTTTGCTGGACATTGAACACAAAAATAGACAATCCCCGCTTGGCGGTCACGGCGCTGTCCTTTTGGCGCAGGCTGCCCGCCGCCGCATTCCTGGGGTTTTTAAAAGGCGCTTCCCCATTGGCTTCCTGCTGCTGGGCCAGGCGTGCAAAGGTTTCTTTGGGCATATAGACTTCGCCCCGGACCTCCAGGTATTCCACCGGGGTTTTTAACCGTTTGGGAATAGCGGGAATGGTCAGGAGGTTTTGGGTGACATCCTCCCCCACAAAGCCATCGCCCCGGGTAGAACCACGGGAAAACACGCCGTTTTCGTATTCCAGGGAAACGCTCAGCCCGTCGATCTTCACCTCCACCACATAGGGGGAATCGGTGATCTGACGCATACGGGCGTCAAATTCGTCAACCTCCTCCAGAGAAAACACGTCCTGAAGGGAAGCCATCTGCACGGTGTGCTGCACCTTGGTGAAGATGGCGGAAGCGCTGCCCCCCACCCGTTTGGTGGGCGAATCCGGGGCGGCATATTCCGGGTGCTGTGTCTCCAGCTCTCGAAGGCGGGCCATGAGTTTGTCGTAAACATCATCCGGCACACTGGGGTTGTCCTGATTATAATATTCGTCGTTATATTGCAGCAGCTTTGCCGTGAGCTGCTGCATTTCCTGTTTGGGAGACAGTTCCATTCCAGTCTTCCTTTCGGTTTGCTCTTACAGACAAAAGTAGTATGCCCTAAAATCCAGATGGGTTTCCACTGGTTTTCGCCGTCAGGCCAAATGCCGCCTTTGCTTTTTGGCGGCAAAGTGGAAACCGTAATGACTGGCTTTGGTAGTCATTACAGACTGTAGAAAAACCCTTCTTTGCCGTAAAACCTACCCTCTCAGTCCGGCCTCTTCGAGCCCGGCCAGCTAGATGCGACTACGTCGGCATCGCCCATATGGGAGAGCCACTGGTTAAATTGTTTCATATAACCACACTTTTTTACAGGAAAAAAGATTTTTTGTCAATGCCTCTCCCAATGGGAGAGGTGCCGAACGAAGTGAGGCGGAGAGGGTTTCTACACCATCGGACTTTTTCGACAAGCTGTAATGACTGGCTTGCCAGTCATTATATCACAGATGGAAGAAAAATGCAAAACGAGAAGCCGGAAGGAGCCTTTTATCCTTCCGGCAGACTTTTATTCCCTTGTTTGCCCTGTTCCCGCACTGCCCAGGCGGCAGATTGGGCTAACCGGCGCAGTACCCGGCCCATTTGCTTGCGTTTTTCTTTGTCCTTTTGGGTGTACTGCCGCCATATGGCTGCAATCTTTTTGGGATTTGCCAATTCTTCTAAGGTTTTGGCATTGGAGGCGGCCAGCAGTTCGTACAGCCCATCCACAAACTCTTCCCGCTGCGTTGTGGTCAGGCCGGCCAGCCAGCGGCGCATGGTGGAATCAATCACCCGGCTGGCATTGCTTACCTGCTGCAGCCGGACAAAATCATTGCCACGAATTTCCCAGGCGTAAGGGTCGTGCTGCATCAGCCCCATCCCCCGGCTTTTGACCACGGTATAGGGTTCTTCATGCTCCAACAGCATGCCGATTACCGAAAATTGAGGGACAAAAGTTTCGATCCTGGGCAGGATCGCCTGATAGCCGGGCAGATCAATCACCCAGCGGCAAAAGCCGGGGCCATCCTGATTATACACCGCAACAATCCGGTTCTGCACCGCCAAGGAAGCTTGAGAAGCAGCAAACACAGCCAGATTGCCCCCTTTGGAATGCCCGCAAACCCAAAGAGGCCCCCGCAGGTAAGCGGCGGTCTGTTCCAGATAATCCCTGGCCAGCCATTGACCGGGCAGGGTGTCCAGAAACCCCAGGTTGAAGTCCTCCTTCCAGCCCACCAGGGTATTGTCGGTGCCACGGAACACCACCACTGCCCCGTAATCCAACTGGAGCGTGATGGCGGCAAACTGGATCTGCCGGTTAAAATCCAGCACTTCCTGAGAGGCCCAGAGCATCTGATCCCGAAACCGGGGCGACTGGGCTGTTTTTTCCAACAGTTTGGCATCTCGCTTGCCGGAAGCAAACACCCGCAGCCGTTCCGGGGGCTGGGAAAGGATCTGTTCCGCTGCCTGATAAAAGGGAATTCCCACGCCCTGGGGCGGATCTGCACACTGGGCAAAATGGTGGTACGCCAAGGTGCTCAGCAGCAGCCCATCCACCGGGCCGAAGGGGTCCTGGGCAAAACTCAAATCACCACGCCAAGTAAGATAATCGTTCAAGCCAGGCATCCTATCCCTCCTTTCAACAGAAAAACGCCCCCAGGGGAGACGTTTTTCCAATCCTTTTCAGTATAAAATCCAGCTTAGAAGCTGACTTCATTGGCGATGCGGTAAAGGTCCACCGGGAACTGCTTGCGCATGGCCAAGCCCTGGTGGATGTCATAATCCACCACTTCGCCCTGCTGGAAGCCAACCACACGGTCGCCAATGCCCTGCTCCAGCAGTTCTACGGCACGGTAAGCCAGCCGGGTGGCCGCCACACGGTCCCGCACGGTGGGGTTGCCGCCCCGCTGCACATGGCCCAGGATGGTGGCTCTGGACTCTACGCCGGTGGCATCTTCAATGCGCTTAGCCAAGGCTTCGGAGTTGCCTACGCCTTCCGCCACCATGATGATGAAATGGTGCTTGCCCAATTTCTGCGCAGCCATGATCTTATCAATGATGTCATTTTCATCCACATCCAGCTCCGGCACCAGGATAAAGGTGGCGCCGCAGGCAATGCCGGTGTTCAGGGCAATGTACCCCGCCCGGCGGCCCATGACTTCCACCACGCTGCAACGGTCGTGAGACTGGGCGGTATCCCGCAGTTTGTCCACCATCTCGCAGACGGTATTCATAGCGGTGTCATAACCAATGGTATAGTCGGTACAGGAAATATCGTTATCAATGGTGCCCGGCAGGCCGATGCAGGGCACTCCGGCTTTGGACAGGTCGGAAGCGCCCCGGAAGGAGCCGTCCCCCCCAATGACCACTACGCCGTTGATTCCCAGTTTGTCACAGGTTTCTTTGGCCTTGAGCACCCCGGCCTGTTCCTTAAATTCAAGACAGCGGGCGGTATATAGGATGGTGCCGCCGCGTTGGATAATGTCGGACACATCCCGCATATTCATTTCAAATACATCTCCATGAATGAGACCGTTGTAGCCCCGGCGGATGCCGACCACCCGCATTCCACGCTTAATGGCGGAACGGACTACGCCGCGCACTGCTGCATTCATGCCAGGGGCGTCACCGCCACTGGTCAATACGCCGATCACCTTCTGCTTCATAACCGAGTCCCTCACTTTATTCAAATAGTATAAAAACGGCCGTTTTGCACCGGCTCGCCTGTGACTACTGCACACAATTCTATTGTAAACGGAATTTCTGCTTCTGTCAACTGTTTCCGGGCTGAAACGCCACATTTTCCGCACCCAGCAGCTTCACCAGCTCCACAAGCAGCTCTTCGCTTCCGTCCACCTGAAGCTGTTTATAGCGGGCATATTTTTTTGACTTGAGAAAATAAAGCATCACCGGGCAGTTTCCCGGATATTTTTGCAGGACGGAAAGGATGATTTCAATGCGCCAATCCTGGGTATCCACAAATTTCAAAAACAGCTTTCCCTGCTGCGGCACCGGTTTGGGGCGCTCCAAAGGTGAAGAAGGCGCCGGTTCAGAGGGATGATACCCCAAAATCTGCTGTTCTCCAACGATTTTCTGGGCGGTAAGTTTGGGCTTTTCCTCTTCCCGGACGCTGAGGCTGCCCTGAAGGAGGATGATTTTATTTTCTCCCAGCAATCGGATATTCGGTTCATACTGCCGGGGAAATACCAGCACTTCCATGGAGGAGGTTTTGTCCTCCAACGTAATGGTGGCCATAGGGGCGCCGCTTTTGGTGGACTTCACCTGCTTTTGGCGAATGACACCCAACACCCAGTAGTCTTTCCCATCCAGCCGGGAAAGATCTTCTTCCTCCTGGTGGATCAAAGAGGCGATGGGAGTAACCTTCACGGGAAGCCTGGCTCCCTCCAGCCGATCCAGAGGGTGGCCGGAAAGGTAAACGCCGATGGTTTCCTTTTCCCGTTCCAGCAGCTCCTGCCGGGAAAATTCTTCCGCCGGGGGGACGGGGAACTCCGGCTGCTTCACCCCGCCCAGGCTGAACAGGTTGAGCTGGCCGGCCGCCTCCCGGCTTTCCTGTTGACGGATCTGGTCCAGCATCTTTTCGTAGCATTGCAGCATCTGGCGGCGGTTGTGGGGAAAGCTGTCAAAAGCGCCGGAAAGGATCAATCCCTCCACCGCCCGCTTGTTCAGTTCTCCGCCCTGCATCCGCTTGCAGAAGTCGTAAAGGGAAACAAAGGGCCCGCCGGACTGGCGCTGTTCCACGATCTGCCGAATCACACCCTGGCCCAAATTTTTGATGGCCAGCAAGCCGAAAGCAATTTTATCCCTGCCCAGGCTGACGAAGCCTTCCTCCCCCTGATTTACGTCGGGGGGCAATACCTGAATGCCGTTTTCCCGGCAGGCGGCGATATATTCCGTCACCTTATCGGTGTCCCCCATGACGCTGCTGAGCAGGGCAGCCATATAAATGCTGCGATAATGACATTTCAAATAGGCCGTCTGATACGCTACCACCGCATAGGCGGCGGCGTGGGATTTATTAAACGCATAGGAAGCAAAATCGCTCATTTCGTCAAAGATGCGGTTGGCGATCTCCGGACTGACCCCATTTGCAACAGCCCCCACACAGTCCTGGGTGCCGTCGGGATTTTGATGGCCGTAGAGGAAATATTGCCGCTCCTGCTCCATGACGTCGTGTTTCTTTTTGGCCATGGCACGGCGGACCAGATCCGCCCGGCCATAGGAATACCCCGCCAGGCTGCGGCAGATCTGCATCACCTGTTCCTGATACACCACACAGCCGTTGGTGACTTTTAGAATGGGCTCCAACAGGGGATGAAGGTATTTGATCTTTTCCGGGTGATGGCGGTTTTCCACATAGGTGGGGATGCTGGCCATGGGGCCGGGCCGGTACAGGGAAATCACCGCAATAATGTCCTCCAAACTGATGGGCTTAAGCTGGGTAAGCACCCGCTTGATGCCGGCACTTTCCAACTGAAAAACCCCATCGGAATCCCCGGCGGACAGCATTTGATACACCTGCGGATCGTCGTCCGGCAGATGCTCCACCGAAAAATCCGGTTGGAATTTGCGGATATTGTCCTCGCATTCCTTGATGATGGTTAGGTTGCGCAGGCCCAGAAAATCCATTTTCAGCAGGCCGAGCTGTTCAATGGTGGTCATGGTATACTGGGTCACAATGACATCATCGTTGCGCTGAAGGGGGACGTAACTGTCGGTGGGCTCCCGGGTAATCACCACCGCCGCCGCATGGGTGGAGGCATTCCGGGGCATTCCCTCCAGCCGCACCGCCGTTTCCAGCAGGTTGTGCGCCTGGGCGTCGGACTGATACAAGGCCGCCAGATCTTTGGATTCCTCCAATGCCTGCCGAATGGTAATCCCCAGCTTGCGGGGCACCATTTTGGCAATGCGGTCGCAGGTTTGATACGGCAGGCCGGTGACCCGGCCAACATCCCGAATCACGCCCCGGGCCGCCATGGTGCCGAAGGTGACGATCTGGGCCACATGGTCGGCGCCGTAACGGCGGGTAACGTAATCAATCACCTCCTGCCGGCGCTTTTGGCAGAAGTCGATGTCAAAATCCGGCATGGTCACCCGCTCGGGATTTAAAAACCGTTCAAAGAGAAGCTGGTACCGCAAAGGGTCGATGTTGGTAATGCCGATGGCATAGGCGGCAATGCTGCCTGCACCGGAACCCCGGCCGGGCCCCACCGGGATATCCCGGCTGCGGGCATAGCGGATGAAATCCCAAACAATGAGGTAGTAATCCACATAACCCATCTGGGTGATGACTCCCAGCTCGTACTCCAGCCGCTCCACCGCCTCTTTGGGCGGCGGGCTGCCGTAGCGTTTTTCCAGCCCTTCTTTGCAGATGCGGCGGAAAAAGGTTTCGTTGTCCTCCTCCCCCGGCACCTGAAAGTATGGCAGTTTGGTGACCCCAAATTCAAAATCAAACCCGCAGCGGGCCGCAATCTTGACTGTATTCTCTATGGCGCCGGGATATTCCCCCAGCAGCGCTTTCATTTCGTCTCCGGATTTGACATAAAACTCCTGGGTGGGAAACTCCAGGGGGCTGCCCTCCGCCACCGTGGAGCCGGTTTGGATACAGACCAGCACCTGCTGGTCCGCCGCTTCCTCTTTTTGCAGGTAGTGGCAGTCATTGGTGGCCACCAGCCCGATCCCTTCTTCCCGTGCAATCCGGGCCATCAGGGGCAGGATGCGCTGCTGCTGCTCCAGGCCGTGATCCTGAAGTTCGATGAAGTAGTCATCTCCAAAAAGACGATGGTAAAACTGCACCGTTTCCCTTGCCTGATCCATCTGCCCGGAAAGGAGATACCGTGGCAGCTCCCCGGAAAGGCAGGCGGACAGGCAGATGAGCCCTTCGTGGTACTGCTCCAAAAGGGCATGGTCAATCCGGGGCTTTTGGTAAAAGCCCTCCACATTGGCGATGCTCACCAGCTTGATGAGATTTTGATACCCCTGGGCATTTTTGCAGAGCAGCACCAGATGAAAGGGATTTTGGTCCACCCCGTGAACCTTATCCAAATGGCTGCGGGGCGCAACATAAACCTCGCAGCCGATAATGGGTTTTATCCCCTCTTTTTTACAGGCACGGTAAAACTCCACCGCCCCATTCATACAGCCATGGTCGGTGATGGCAACGGCGGACTGGCCCAGCTCCTTGCAGCGCTGGGCCAAACGGTCGATGCGGCAGTCACCGTCCAAAAGGCTATATTCGGTATGGAGATGAAGGTGAACGAAATCGGTCATACTCTTGGGTTTTCATCCTCTCGCAGAGAATCGGCAATCCGGGAAATCTTTTGCAGCCGGTGATTGAGGCCGGAACGGGTGAGATCCCCGCCCAGCACCTGGCAAAGCTCCCCCAGGGAAGAATCCGGATGTTCCAGCCGGGCCAGCGCCGCCTGACGCAAATCGCTGTTGAGATAGTCAAGGCCTTTTTTCTTTTGGATCAGCCGGATATCCTCCAACTGACGGCCGGCGGCGTTAATGATCTTTTGGATGTTGGCGGTATCGCAGTTGACCGCCCGATTGGCCTGATTGCGGACCTCTTTTTCGATTTTGGCGTTCATGTATTCCATAGCGCCCAACCCCGCCCCCATGGTGGTGAGAAGGTCCTCAATCTGTTCGCTGTCCTTAAAATAAACGACGCTCTGCTGTTTCCGCTCGGTAAGGCCGGGGGTAAAATGCAAGGTGGCCAGAAGATTTTTCAGCAGCATTCCCCGCACGGTATTGGGGCAGAGAAATTCCAGATGATACTGGCGGCTGGGGTCCATCACGGTACCGCAGCTTAAAAACAGCCCCCGCAGAAAGGCGCTCATACAGCAGTGCTTGCCCAGTTTTTGGGTGCAGAACCGTTCGGCGGAAAGCTGCAAAAACCGGGTCTGGAAATCCAGCTTGTCCTCGGCGTTTTGCAGCAGCAGGCGATAGGTATGCTCCGAGTTGGATTTCCCCTGTTTTGGGGAAACCACCGTTACAATATACCCGGCGGCGGCTGCCAGGGACTGGGCGGCCAGTTCTGCCAAAGCATGGGAAGAAGCCGACCAGATATAATTCTTTTTGATGCGTGGAGAAAAGCAAAGCAGCCCATAGCAGAAGGCAAAGGCGCAGTCAGGGCAGGAAAAGCTGTCTATCTTCATCAATTCCTGTTTGATCCGCCCGGAAAAGGTAGAAGCCGCTTTGGCGGATTGGGTCCGTTTGGGACGATTATTTTGCAATGTCACGGTGATTCACCACCACATTATATCCTTTTTCCAACAGGTGCTGATACAGTTTTTCCGCAAAGGTCACCGAACGGTGATGGCCGCCGGTGCAACCAAAGGCCACCACCAGTTGGCTCTTTCCTTCGTTTACATATAAAGGCACCAGATAATCAATGAGATCTTCAATTTTTCCGTAAAGGGTTCGGGACTGTTCCCAGCTCATCACATAATCGCTTACCGGGGCGTCGATGCCGGTGAGAAGCTTCAATTCCTTGATATAAAAGGGGTTGGGAAGGCAGCGCACATCAAACATCAGGTCTGCTTCGCCGGGGGAGCCGTTTTTAAAGCCGAAAGACATGCAGTTGATCAGCATTCCCTTCTGCTTATTTTCTGCAAACATATCCATAAGCTTGCTGCGAAGCTGGGCGGAGGTGAGATGGGTGGTATCCACCACATAATCCGCCATGCTGCGGGCCTGACGCAGCAGTTCCCGATCCCGGACAATGGCCTGCTCCACCGAAGGATGCTGGCGGCTGACCAGGGGATGCTTGCGGCGGGTCTCTTTATACCGGCGCATCAGGGTGGCGTTGTCGCAGTCCAAAAACAGGAGTCGATAGGGGATCTTCTTTTGATGGCACTCCGAAAGCTGCCCCGGCAGGGTTTCCATCAACTTTCCGCCCCGGGAATCCACCGTAACCGCCAGGCGGTGGATGGTATCCCCGCTGCGGCTGGCCAATTCCGCAAAGGTGGACAGCAGATTGGGAGGGAGATTGTCGATGCAGTAATATCCCATATCTTCCAGCGCTTCAATCGCCCGGGATTTTCCCGCTCCGGACATGCCGGTAATGATCAAAAGGTCCATGGGCCTTCCCTCCTTTTCAGTCGATCTTCTTCACTTCGCATTCCAATGTGTAACCGGTTTGCAGCCGCACCGTTTTCTGCACCAGGGCGATAAGCTGTTCCACGTCTTTACAGGTGGCGTGGTCATAATTGATCAAAAAGCCGCTGTGCTTGGGGCTGACCATAGCGCCGCCCACTCGCCGACCTTTCAGACCGCACTGCTCAATCAGTGCAGCGGCATAGGCGCCCTCCGGGCGCTTGAAGGTGCTGCCGGCGCTGGGGTATTCCAGAGGCTGTTTTTCTTTCCGGCGGCTGAGAATCTCTTCCATCCGGCGTTGGATTTCGTCCCGCCGGCCGGGCTCCAACCGAAACACCGCCTGTACCAGAACCCCGGTTTGACGCTGAAGGGCGCTGGTGCGGTAGCCCATCTGAAGATCTTCCAGGGTCAATTCCCGAATGTTGCCCCGCAGATCCATGACCTCAACATATTCCAGCACGTCTTTGATTTCCCCACCATAAGCCCCGGCATTCATGTACACCGCTCCGCCGATGCTGCCGGGAATTCCATAAGCAAATTCCAAACCGGTTAAGCCCAGCTCAGCGGCTTTCCTGCACAGGGCGGAAAGCTGGGCTCCCCCACCGGCAATCAATTTGTTTCCCATTGGCCGAATCCCGGTAAATTCCCCGGACAGGCGGATCACCACCATCTGGGTGCCCTGATCGCTGACCAAAAGGTTGCTACCGTTGCCGATCACCAGAAATTCCTGCTGGAGTTTTCCCAAGGCTCCCAGCAGCAGGGCCAGCTGCTCCCGGTTTTCCGGCAGGACATACAAAGGACAGGGCCCCCCGATTTTAAAGGTAGTATGGTTGGAAAGGGGTTCCTGTTCCCGGAACGGGATCTGATTTTGGGTGAGCAGGGCTTTGAGTTGTTCCATCTATGCGTCCTCCCGGCGTGTTTCATCGTTTTAGAATTAGTATAGCATATTCTCAGGGAAATTACTACCATGACAAAGATTTGGAGCGGCAAAAAGAGCAGCCGAATTTGCTGTTTCCCTGGTTGTTTCTGCCGCAGCCTTCCCCCATGTTTTTCTCTGAATTGAAAGAACGGAGCGAATGTGCTATACTCTACCCAAAAAGAACAAAGGAGCAAACCATGACCAATCCCTTCCCTTACACCTTAGACAACAAACGCTACCACACCCAAAATTACGAGCTGCGGAAAATCTTCGGGGAAAAAGTCTGCAAAATCAGCCTGGACGGCGGCTTTACCTGCCCCAATCTGGATGGGAGCAAGGGGGTGGGAGGCTGCACCTACTGTTCCGGCCGGGGCAGCGGGGATTTCACCCAAAGCGCCCTGCTTCCCATTGAGGAACAGTGGCGCATCCAGCAGGAAACGATGTACCGAAAATGGCCGGGCAGCGGCTGCATCGCCTATTTTCAGGCCCACACCAACACCTACGCTCCCCTGCCCCGGTTGAAAGAATTGTACGAAACGGCGTTGGCACAGCCGGGCTGCGTGGGGCTGGACATCGCCACCCGGGCGGACTGCCTGAGCGAAGAGGTCTGCGACTATCTGGCTCAGCTCAACCAGCGATGCTGGCTGCTGGTGGAGCTGGGGCTGCAGTCCACCTTCGACGACACCGGCGAAAAAATCAACCGCTGCCACAGCTATGCTGAATTTCTGGAAGGGTATCAGCGGTTAAAACAGCGTGGCATCCGGGTGTGCATTCATCTGATCAACGGACTGCCGGGAGAAGATCATCAGCGCATGGTGGAAAACGTCCGGCGAATCAGCCATTTGGGGATGTATGCGGTGAAGCTGCACCTGCTGTATATTCTCAAAGGCACCCAGATGGCCCGGGAATACCAACAGGGAAAGGTCAAGATGCTCACCCGTGAGGAGTATGTTTCCATCGTCTGTGATCAACTGGAGCTGCTCCCGCCCCAAACCGTAATCCACCGCCTGACCGGAGACGGAAAAAAAGAGGATCTGATCGGGCCGCTGTGGAGTTTAAAAAAGTTTTGCGTCCTCAATGAAATCGACAAGGAACTGGTACGGCGAAACAGTTGGCAGGGTAAATATTATGGTTGAAAGAGGCAGGCTGCGGCCTGCCTCAGATTGCCGGGAAATCCCTGCACCGCAAAAATGCAGAAAAAAGAAAGAAGAAATAGATTGGAGCATGTTCCAATATTCTTGTTTGAGCCATGGAGGCAAAACTGGCTCCATGGCTGCGTTTTTGCTCCCGTCGTCAAAAACAGCTTGACGTATCTGTATACGCCTGACGCCGTTTTTCCTAGGTTGCAGATATTTCTCGACCCCTGCCTAATTTTTCGACATTTTCTTGTATGAAATTCACAAAATTTAAGTTAAATTGCTTTTCTCTATTGGTATTTTGAAGAAAATCTGTCATAATGAAAGAAAAGACACCCTTTGGCTTTCAAAATTTTTCCATTGGGAGAAAGGACGACACCAAAATGAAAGAAAAAAGCACATGGCAGCGAATTTTACTCGTAGTTCTGGGCGCCGTGATCATGGCGTGGAACATCCGTATCTTTGTCCGAGCCGGCGACATGATTCCCGGCGGATTCAACGGGCTGAGCCTGTTGATACAAAGCATCTTTTCCAAATTCCTCGGCGTAGAGCTTCCCTTCTCCCTGATCAACCTGGTTCTCAACGCCATTCCGGCCATCATAAGCTTTAAATTCATCGGCAAAAAATTTACCCTGTATTCCTGCCTGATGATTGTATTGAGCAGCGTGCTCACCGACCTGCTGCCCGGCTTTGAGGTCACCACCAATCCCCTGCTGATCAGTATTTTCGGCGGCATTATCAACGGATGCGCCATCTCCCTCTGCCTTTTTGCCAACGCCACCAGCGGCGGCACCGACTTTATCGCCATCTTCTTTTCCCAGCGCAAGGGGATCGACACCTGGAATTACATTTTTATCGGCAATGTTATTATGCTGGTGGTGGCCGGGCTTCTGTTCACCTGGGAGCGGGCGCTGTATTCCATTGTATTCCAATTTGCCAGCACCCAGATCCTTCATATGCTGTACAAACGGTACCAGAAAAAAACTTTGCTGGTAATCACCGACAAACCGGACGACGTGTACCACATTATCCGGGACAACACCAACCACGACGCCACCCAATTTACCGGTGTCGGCTGTTACCAGGGCCAGCAGCGGCAGATGCTTTATTCCGTGGTATCTGCGGAAGAAGCAAAACACACCATTCGGGAAATCCGCCAAACCGATCCCAAGGCCTTTATCAACTGTCTGAATACCGAACAGATTACCGGTCGGTTCTATACGCCGCCCAATGATTGATTCTGTTTCCCTTTTCCATCCGAAAAGCAGCCGGAAAAACCGGCTGCTTTTTCAATACTATGGACAAAATACCATTCCCAGGCCGTTTGACCTGGGAATGGTACGAAAAAAGGAAAAATGATAAAAGTAAATTTTCGCCTTTTGCAATCTTTTGGGGTAAAACTTACAGCTCAAAAACCGGGAAGCCCTTTTCATCGTATTCGATCTTCATAATGCGGGCATGGCGGTTGGGATCATAGAGCGGGTCGCCCACAATCTCTGCATAATCCCGGGCATGGTAGACACAGATGTCGTTACCTTCTTCGTCCTGGGTAAAGCTGTTGTGTCCGGGGCCATAGATGCCCAGATCCTCTCTGGTCTGCACCACGGGATAGCGCAGCTTAGTCCAGCTATTGCGATCCAGCAGATCGGCATCTTCGTCACAATAGACCATACCCATGCAGTACATGGCGCCGGTAGCGGAAGCGGAGAAGGTAATGAAGATCTTGCCGTTGCGCTTCAACACGGCGGGGCCTTCGTTCACCCAGAAATCAATCCGTTCCCAATCATAGTCCGGAGTGGTGAGCAAAAACTGCACCGTCTTGAGCTTGCAGGGGGTTTCCATCTCGGCAATGTACAGGTTGGAAATGCCTTTCTGGCCGCCCACCTTTTCCGCCCAGACATAATACCGCTTGCCTTTATGCTCGAAAACGGTAGCGTCCAGAGAAAAGTCCTGGAAGGATTTATCGTCGTCGTCTGCTGCCTGCATCTGGCCCAGTTCCACCCACTTATCATGAAGGGGATCCTGGCCCTGACACTCCAGTACATAGGGGCGCAGCTCCCAGATGTCATCTTTATCGCTGGCGGCGAAGTAGATGTACCACTTTCCGTCCAGATAGTAAAGTTCCGGAGCCCAAATGTGTTCACTCATAATGCCGCTCTCATGGCGAAACCAAACATCAGCAGTTTCGGCCTGAGCCAGGCCGGCAATGGTTTTGCTACGGCGAAGCTCGATACGGTCATAGGTCGGAACCGAACCGGTAAAATAATAATAGCCGTCGGTATGCTTGTACAGATAAGGGTCTGCACGCTGCAGCACAACCGGTCTATGCTTTTCATTGCTCATACGTAACACTCCTTGTTCGTTTTTTATGATTAGGGGAGAATCATATCCATAGTTTAATGATACACAAACCGTCGGCTTGTGTCAAGCAAATTTTCTCCAAAAAGATGTCATTACACGCCTAAAAGCCGATTCAATCTGCCTTTTTCAAGCCATTTAAAAAACTTTGAAAATATTCCGGCAAGGGCGAAGTAAATTCCATCCATTTCCCGGTGGCGGGATGGACAAACCCCAAAGTTTTTGCGTGAAGACACTGTCCGTGCAACCGTTCGATGATTTTTTTGGGTCCGTACACCGGATCTCCTGCCACCGGATGGCCGATTGCAGCCATGTGCACCCGGATCTGATGGGTGCGCCCGGTTTCCAGACGGCACTTGAGATGGGCAAAATCCCGGTATTGCTCCAGCAGGCGGTAATGGGTCACTGCCGGGCGGGAATGGTCGTAGCAAACGCACATTTTTTTCCGGTCGGCTTTGCTTCGGCCGATGGGAAGATTTACGGTTCCCGCTTCCTGGGCCATGCGGCCGTACACCACCGTTTCATACTCCCGCAGAAAGGAGTGGGCGGCAATTTGCTCCGCCAAACCCTGATGGGTAACATCGTCCTTGGCCACCATCAGCAGCCCCGAAGTATCCTTATCAATGCGGTGAACAATGCCGGGACGCAACACCCCGTTAATGCCGCTGAGATTGTCCCGGCAATGGTACAGCAGAGCATTGACCAAGGTGCCGTCCGGATTGCCGGGGGCGGGATGCACCACCATCCCCTTGGGTTTATTCACCACCAGAAGATGGACATCCTCATAGACGATATCCAAAGGGATGTTCTGGGCCGCCACCTCCAGCGGCTGCAGCGGAGGCAATTCCACCCTGATTTCATCGCCGGCTTTCAGGCGAAGGTTTTTTTCGCCCGGCCGTCCATTCACTTCCACCCGGCCCTCCTGGCAAAGCTTCTGCACTCTGGCCCGGGATAATTGTGACCATTCGCTGACAGCAGCGTCCAAACGGGCGCCCTCTTGGTCCTGGGAAACGGTAAAGGAAAGGACTTCTTGATGGAAATCAGTCATTCAAATCCTCCTGGGAATGTTTTTCCACCAATTCCCGCTCCCCGCTTTTTTTCTTGACGGTTTTTTTGGAGGGAGCGGCGTGTTCTGGCTCATCGGTTTTTTCCTCCCGGAACCAATATGCCAACAGCCACACCAAAGTGAGGAGCACGCCCACTACCACCAAGCAGTCGGCCAAATTGAAGATGGGAAAATCCAAAAATTCCAGATGGATATAGTCCACCACGCTGCCCCGGAACACCCGGTCCGCCAGGTTGCCAAGGCCGCCGCCCAGCACCAGCATTAAAAATACCATCAGCACATTGGAACGAACGAATTTGGTGAAAAAAAGCACCAAAAGAAGAAGCATCAGCAAGGCCGTAAACAGGGTGAGCAGTTCCGGATGATCCATGAACAAACTCCAGGCGATGCCCGGATTGTCTACATAGGTCAGGCTCAATACCCCCGGAATCAACTCGATTTGAGGCAGATTCATGGGGGAAATGAAGATAACCACCAGATACTTAATCAACTGATCCAGAAAAGCCAGTACCAAAGCGCCGCAGAGCGCCAGAATTTTTCGAGTCAAAAGAGATAGGTTTTTCATAGCGTCACTCCAGTTTTACGCAGAAAACAGCGGCTGCCTTTCCGGGAAAAGCAGCCACTGTGGGATTGCTGCAATATTACTGTTCTTCTACCACCTGGGCACAGCGGGCGCAGAGGGTGGGATGTTCTTTGTGGCTGCCCACGGTAACATCCTGCTTCCAGCAGCGCTGGCATTTTTCTCCCTGCGCCAGCTTGGCGGTGATGGAAAGCCCTTCCACATCGCCGGTGAATTCGCCCTGTCCATGGGCTGCTTCCACCTGGCTGACGATAAAGGTCATGGTGAGTTCTTCCTGATGGGCGGAAATGAAATCATACAGTTCGCCGTCGGCATACAGCACCACCGCAGCTTCCAGGCTCTTGCCAATGAGCTTGTCGGCACGCTTCAGTTCCAGGGCTTTCTGCACATCGGAAGTGATCTTCAAGATCAGATCCCACTTATCCAAAAAAGCCTGGTCCGCAGCAACCGCAAAGGGCTTGCTCATATCGTTTAAGAAGACATGCTGTGTTTCTTCGCTTTCGGTATGGGGCATGCTCTTCCAGATTTCATCGGCAGTAAAGGCCAAAATGGGGGCAATGATCTTGGTAAAGGCATCTAAAATCAGATAGATGGCAGTTTGCGCACTGCGGCGCAGAACGCTGGTTTTCCCTTCGCAGTACAGCCGATCCTTGCAGATGTCCAGATAGAAACGGCTCAGGTCAATGGTGCAGAAGTTCTGTACGGCATGGTACACCAGATGGAAATCCATGTCCTCGTAAGCCTGATAGGCCTGCTCCATAAGCTGGTTGCACTTTACCAGGGCCAGCCGGTCCAATTCGGTAAGCTGATCCAAGGGGAGCTGATCGGTATTGGGATCAAAATCATAGAGGTTGCCGATCATATATTTGGCGGTGTTCCGAATCTTGCGATAGGTATCCGAAAGCTGTTTTAAGATTTCCTTGGAAATCCGCACATCGGCGTGATAATCGCTGGAAGCCACCCAAAGGCGAAGAATATCTGCACCGAACTGGTCGGTGATTTCCTGGGCCTCGATGCCGTTGCCCAGGCTCTTGCTCATCTTCCGCCCTTCACCGTCCACCACCCAGCCGTGGGTGCAGACCGCTTTATAGGGAGCCTGGCCCCGCCAAGCCACGCTGGTGAGCAGCGAGGACTGAAACCAGCCACGGTACTGGTCGGCCCCTTCCAGATAAAGGTCGGCCGGCCAATGCTGATCCGAACGCTGATCCAGCACGGCGGCATGGCTGACGCCGGAATCGAACCACACGTCCATGATGTCGGTTTCTTTGGTGAACTCTTTGCAGCCGCATTCGCAGGCTACCGAATCGGGAATAAAGTCCTTCACGTCATGGGTATACCAGGCGTCGGCCCCTTCCCTGCGGAATAGATCGCTGATGGCAGCAATGGTAGTGTCATTGACAATGGGCTTGCCGCAGTCTTTGCAGTACAGGATGGGAATGGGAACGCCCCAGGTCCGCTGCCGGGAAATGCACCAGTCGCTGCGGTCCCGAACCATGTTGACGATCCGGCCTTCACCCCAATCCGGGATCCACTTCACGTTGTGGATGGCTTCGATAGCTTTTTCCTTAAACCCATCCACCGAGCAGAACCACTGTTCCGTCGCCCGGAAGATGATGGGGTTTTTGCAGCGCCAGCAATGGGGATATTGGTGAACGATTTTTTCCATGGCCAGAAGGGCGCCGGTGGCGTCCAGCTTAACGGCAATGGCCTTATTGGCGTCGTCGGTGGTCAGGCCGGCAAACTCACCGGCTTCCTGCGTCAGTTTTCCGTCCCCGTCCACCGGAACGATAATGGGCAGCTCCGGATAGTTCTTGCAGACTTCAAAGTCCTCCACACCAAAACCGGGAGCGGTATGGACGCAGCCGGTGCCGCTGTCCAGGGTTACGTGGTCGCCCACAATCACAAGGGATTCACGGTCGTAAAGGGGATGCTGTACCTTCATATATTCCAGCTCTTTGCCGGAAAAGCTTCCCACAAATTCATAGTCGGTGATGCCGGCCGCTTTCATGGTCACATCCGCCAGCTCACGGGCCATAACCAGATATTGATCTCCGGTTTTGACCAGGGTGTACTCATATTCCGGCCCCAGGCAGACCGCCACATTGCCGGGAATGGTCCAGGTGGTGGTGGTCCAGATCACAAAGTAAACCTGCTCTTTGGGAATGTTCATTCCCTGGAACACGCCTTTGTCGTCGGTGACCCGGAATTTGACATAAATGGAGCGGCAGGGATCGTCCTGGTATTCAATTTCCGCCTCTGCCAAAGCCGTTTTGCAGTCAGGGCACCAATAGACAGGTTTCAAGCCCTTATAGATAAAGTTCTGCTTGGCCATAGCCCCGAAAATTTCAATCTGCTTAGCTTCAAATTCAGGCTTTAAGGTCATGTAGGGGTCTTCCCAGTTGCCCAGCACCCCAAGACGCTTAAACTGATCCTCCATCTTACCGATGAAGGAAAGGGCAAATTCCTTACAGAGCTTGCGCAGTTCCACCGGCGTAATGGACAGGGGATCCACCCCGTCTTTTTTCAACGCCTTCAGTTCGATGGGCAAACCGTGGGTATCCCAGCCCGGAACGTAAGGCGCCTGATAACCGGTCATGTTTTTATATTTTAAGATGATGTCCTTGAGCACCTTGTTCATAGCGGTGCCCATATGGACATTGCCGTTGGCGTAAGGCGGGCCGTCATGAAGGACAAACATGGGTTTCCCCTGGTTGTGCTCCATGATCTTGTGATACAGTTTTTCTTCTTCCCACTCTTGAATGAACTGCGGTTCCCGCTTGGGCAGATTCCCCCGCATGGGGAAATCGGTCTGCGGGAGGTTGATGGTCTCATTGTAATCCTGTGCCATGGACTGCTATTCTCCCCTATTCGTTTGATGACTTATTTTTTGCAAAGCGTTGCCGAAAAATCAGGCTTTCGGCAGATTATTGCCAAATTGCAGGTTGTCGAATTTGCTGCGCTTGACCTTAAAGGTATCCTTCGCTTCAAATTCCTGGGTGCCTTCGGTGGACACCGCTTCCGGTTCCGGCGCAGGCGCAGGCTCCGGCTGGATCACCGGCGCAGACTCCACTTCCTGCTCCACCGGCTGGGAAACAGGTTCTTCCCGCACAGGCGCCGGCGGTTCCTCGGCCGGAAGTTTGTCCAGCAGTTCAATATGGGCACGATACAGTTCGATAATCTGTGCCTTAAAGCTGCCCACTTCCTTCTTCATCCGGGCCAAGCGGCTTTCTTCCTTTTCGATGTCGTAGCGGTTTTGGCGGATAATATCGGCGACTTTCCGGTCGGCGTCAGCGATGCGGCGGTCGGTTTCCTCCTTCACCCGGCTGCGCAGATCGTTGGCGTAGGTTTCCGCTTCGTTTTTCAGGCTGGCGGCTTCCAACCGGGCGGAATTCAATGCGGCTTCCGCTTCCTGAGATGCCTTTGTGGTAATTTGTTCTGCTTTGGCGTTGGCTTCCGCCACCACGCTCTTGCCAAGCTTCTGGGCACCCAGCAGGGCTTCCCGGATGCTTTCCTCGTCGCTGCGGTATTCCTCTACCTTCGCTGCCAGCACCTTCATCTTCTGCTGGGAATCGTCCAAATCTCTCTGAAGCTGACGGATGTAGTCCATCACTTCCTTGAGAAATACATCCACTTCGTCGGCCTGGTACCCATGACGGCCCACCCGTTCGAAGGTGACATTGCGGATATCCTCCATGGTCATAGCAACTTCCTCCTTATTTCAATCTCACAGTCATACTATGGTTACACAAACTGTTTTATTTCCAGATGAATCCGCCCCCGGCGGGTTTGGCCGGTTTCCTCCCCCACCAGAAATTTTCCCTTGCCACGCACGGTGAGAATATCCCCGGGGGAAACCACCCGGCTGGTTTGGGTTTGGGGCAAACCGTTTTGCAGCACTTTCCCCGCCTGGATCAGCTCTGCCGCCGCATTGCGGCTGGCTGGAAGAACGGCGGCAACAACGGCATCCAGCCGCAGAGAGGCCACCGAAACAGCGATGCTGTGATACTTCTGCTCCATGGTCACCCGGCTGCCGTCCCAAAGCTGAACCGTTACCCCCGCTTTGCCGATGCGGGTGATGTTTTGCAGCGCCCAATCGGCGATTTCCTGACACACCGCCGCATAAGCCGTTTTCGGCTCCACCACGATGTCGCCCACCATTTCCCGTTTGACGCCCAGGCTCATCAAGCTGCCCAGCACATCACGGTGGGTCAGTTCCACCTTTTGAGAAAAATCGAACCGCAGCACCGCAATGGGGAACTCCAGTTGTTCCGGCAGAAGGTAATCAGGGCAAACCCCCAGCATCTTCCGCCCGGCCCCGGCAAAGCCCCCGAAAAAGGCGTACTGGGTGATGTGCTGCTGATTCAGCAGCTGCCGGGCAAAAGCGATGCCGGTCTCATCCAAAAAATGCGAAAAACGAGGATAGTTCTTCTCCCCCGCACTGCGGATCAGATCCCGCAGGCGGGCGATTAGAAGAACCTCCTCTTTACTGAACTGCTGCATTGCGATCAGAAGTAAACGCCGCTGTTTTCTAATTCATCCAGCAAATCGCCTACAATGTCCACGTTATAGGGGGTGATGATGAAGGTGTTGTTGGCCACCCGCTTGATCTGGCCGTTGTTGGCATAAGCCACGCCGCTTAAAAAGTCCACCAGACGGCGAGCCAGTTCGTTGCCGGCGCTTTCCAGATTCAGCACCACAGTGCGCTTCTCGTTGAGATGGTCGGCGATGGCGCTGGCATCCTGGAAAGCCTCCGGCTTCACCAGAACCACCTGAAGCTGGGTGGTGGCATGGATGTTCACCACTTTGTTCTTCTTGCCGTTTTCGTCGTAATCGTCGTATTCAGGAGCTTTCCGGCTGCGGTTGACCACCGGTTCTTCAATCATCTCCTGCTGTTCCATTTCGTCCTCGTCCCCGTCCTCGGGAATCGTGAACATATTTCTCAGTTTATCTCCCAATCCCATATCCGCTACCTCCTGTATTTTTCGGTGGATTGCATTTTCGTCTTTTATTTTGAGTAGTCCCGTTTGCCAAACAAGCCGGTGCCGATACGCACCAACGTGGATCCGTGGCGGATGGCGGCTTCAAAATCCCCGCTCATTCCCATGGACAAGACACTCATGTTTATATTATGTATGTTTTTGTCCCGGATGTCAATAAAAATCTGCTCCATCCGCTGCAAAAACTGTTCTGCATTCGCCGCCGGGGGGATGCACATCAGCCCCTGCACCGACAAATGCTGCATCTGCGCCAGCTTTGGCAAAACCTGGTACAGCTCCTGGGGAGAAAAACCGCCTTTGGTGGGTTCTTCCCCGATGTTCACCTCCAGCAGCACCGGCATCACCAGATTGTGCTTTGCCGCCTGCTTTTCAATCTCCAAAGCCAGCTTCTCAGAAGAAACCGACTGGATCATAGCCACCTTATCAATGATATATTTCACCTTATTGGTTTGCAGGTTCCCGATAAAGTGGACCTTGGCAGGAAGATATTCCTCCCGCTTATCCAAATATTCCTGAACCTTGTTTTCCCCCAGCAGGGTCAATCCCTGTCGGATGGCTTCGTTGATGGCCGGCGGCTCCACCGTTTTGGTCACCGCCATAATGGTAATCTCCCTGGGATCCCGGCCGCAGGACAGGGCAGCCTGTTCCACCCGGCGGCGGATATCCGCCACATTGCTCTGTACTGTCTCAGGAGAGGGGCATATTGTCATATACATCATTCCCATTCAAAATGATTTCGTCGTACAGCGACAGATAGTCGTTGGCGTCGATTCCGTTTTCCGCATCGCTTACCACATGGGCATTGCTGATGAGGTAATCCGTTCCTTCGTAAATGACATCCAATTTCTTAAACTTGACCACCTGATTTCGATTGACGTAGACGCCCATTTCACCGTCCACTACCCGCACAGCTTCCCGGGGCACCCGCAAACCGGAGCCGGAAGTAAAAATACAGTATGCATTTTCCATCCGAAGGTCCATCAGATCCCCATTGACCACGGTGCTGGAAAAGAGGATTGCGCTTTGATCCTGAGAGGCATCCACATTCACGCTTTCCACCGTGGCGGTAACCGTTTGCGCCGTATTGCCGTGAAACACAAGCTGCACGGTCTGCCCCTGGGAAAAGCGGATGGCGTCGCTGGAAGAAAGCTTTGCGATGTAGTACCACTTGGCGGAACTCATCAGCTTGCCCACATTTTGCGTGGTATCCTCCACCGGTTGAGTGGCCAGAAGCTGATCCACGGCGTCCACTGTTACCGTGCCGATCATGGAGGTGCTGAGCACCGTCTCATAACCGTCGGTTTCATTTGTGAAATAGCCGGAGCTTGGGGCCGCAATCTCCACAGAAGAGCCGGTCATGCTGCTCTGCAAAGACGAAATCTGGGCGTTCAGCTCAGCGATAACCGAGGAAAAATCCAGGCTGCTGTCCAACAGCTTTTGCTGCTGGAGCATCCCTTCCAACAAAGCGTCGGAATCTTCGGACAGAGCGTCGTAATTTCCGGTTTGCACATCGTAAATCAAATCGGACTGGGCACGCTGCAGATTATCAATCGCAGAAGAAGCGTTGATGGTGGTGGCTGCATTTTCGCTGCCCACCTGGGTAAGCAGGTTCACCCGCTGGGACAATGTTTCGATCTGGTTATCTGCCAAAAGGTCGCTCTGGTTGGCGTATACCGTGGCAACCGCTGCGCCGCTGAGCACCTTTTGAGAATTTTCAAACTCGTACTTCACTACGCCGGTGTAATCGCTTTGGATCACGGTTTCATCCTTCAGCACAACCCCTTCCAGCGCCACCTCGTCGGTATAGTTGACAAGCTGCACGGTTTCGGTTTGATAAGGCTGATAAACGATCTGATAGATCTGGTAGGCAAAAAAGACCACGCCGAACAAACTCAGCAGCACAATCACAAAACGGTTAAACAATGAGTTCATGGAAGCGGCCTTCCCTCCTTCGCATTACGAATCCTTTTTTGATTCCCATTGGTTTTCGCCGTCAGGCGAAATGGCCGGCCGGTCAGAAACATCCCAAGATGTTTCGTGGTCAAGCCAAAAGGGGAATCGGAAACGTCCGCTCTGCGGACGTTTCTATTATATCACAGTGAAAGTCCTTTTTGAAGCACTTTCTGCGCCTCTTTCACCAAACTGTCAAAATCCATGGCGGAAGGATCCAGCCAATGGATGCGCTCATCCCGTTTCAGCCAGGTGATCTGCCGTTTGGCGTACCGGCGGGTCTGCCGCTTCAGGTTTTCCAGGCACTCTTCCAGGGGCAGGCTGCCCTCCAGCCAGGGGCGCAGTTCCTTATAGCCGATGGCGTTGGCGGCCGTCTTTAAAGAAGGATTGCCGAGCACCTGTTTTGCCTCCTCCAAAAGGCCCTGCCCAACCATTTGATCCACCCGCCGGTTGATTCGATCATACAGCAGGCTGCGGTGGGCAAAATTCAGCCCCACCATGCTCAGGGTGTACCGGCTTTTCTGGCGGCTTGCCTGTTTTTGTTCCCACAGGGTTTTCCCGGTGAGACGGTATACCTCCATGGCCCGCACCAGGCGCACATAGTTATGGGGATGGATAATTTTGGCGGTCTGGGGATCAATGCGGCAAAGCTCCCTGTAAAGGCTTTCCCCTTGATCTTTCTTTGCCTGCGCCATCAGTTCTTCCCGCAGGGCTTCGTCCCCGGCGGCGGACTGATCAAAGCGAATGCAGTCCACCGTGCTTTGCAGATAAAGTCCCGTTCCCCCGCAGAGAATGGGAAGCTTCCCCCGCTGCCACACATCCAAAATGGCCTTTTGCGCCAGAGAGACGTAATCGCTGACGGAGAAAGGCTGATCCGGGGGCAAAAAAGCAATGAGATGATGGGCAACCCCTTTTTGTTCCTCCGGGGTTGGCTGTGCGGTGGCAATGGGAAGGCCTTGATAGATCTGCATGCTGTCCGCCCCGATGATTTCCCCATTCAGCCGCAGAGCCAGCTCCACCGCCAAGGCGGTTTTGCCCGAGGCCGTGGGGCCGGTGACCACCGCCAGTTTGATGTTATCCTCCAAAAGGATCCTCCTCTCCCAGCAATGCCTGGCTGCCGGTGCGGCCAAACCGTTTTTCCAGTTGGCGGCGGGTGAATACCACCGCAATGGGCCGTCCGTGGGGGCAGTGGCGCAGGGTAGGATCCTGCCAAACCCGGCGAGCCAACTGTTCCAGTTCCTCCCGGGAATTTTCTTCCCCGCCTTTGATGGCGCCACGGCAGGCAGTGGTTTCCAGCAGCCGTTCCCAGGCGGCGGGAGAAATGTCCTGCTTGCCTGCGGCGATGGAGGAAAGCATCTCTTCCACCAGTAGGGAAAGCTGGCTGTGTTCCAGCACAGACGGAGCGGCAGTCAGGCAGACGCCCTCTTCCGTTCGCCCAAACCGCAGGCCGAATTCCGCCAAACGGGAACGGTGTTCTTCCACCAGCGCCTGCTGATCTGCGGTAAGGGTCAGCGGGATGGGGTGCACCAGCGCCTGGGCGCAGTCCAGGGAAAGCTGGCGGCGGAGCTGTTCATAACGAATCCGCTCATGGGCGGCGTGTTTGTCCATGAGGATCAATTTCTCCCCGGCCTCCAGCAGCAAATAGGTTTGAAATGCTTCGCCGATGTAGCGCAGAGGGGGAACCTCCTCCTCCGGCGGGGCAGCCAGCCGGGGCTTTTCCAAAACAGGCTCTTCAGCGGAGACAGAAAAGTTAGCGCCGGACAGAAACGAAAAGCCCTGAACCGCCTGTTTTAACTGTTCCTCGGAAGAGGCGGCAGGCGGTTCTTCCCCGGGCTGGGAAAGGCCAAAGGCCGCAGGACAGTGCAGGCTTTTCCCTTCAGAGTGCCGGTGGGAAGATGGTGCCGGCCGGAAGGGTGCCGGAGAATCCGGAGCATGTTCCGAACGGTATGCTTCTTTTTCAGAAGCCGGAGGCGGTTCCCCATGGGATTTCGGCGGTACATAGCCCTCAGGGGCCCTTAAAGTCTGCTGCACCCCTGTGGGAACCGGGGGATGGGTGGGCAAAGGCTTCTTTTCCGGGGGCGAAGCCAATTCATCCGCAGCGCTCAAAGCGCTTTTAACGCCAAAATAGATGCACTCATACACGGAAGAATCCTGCAAAAACTTGATTTCCGTCTTGGCCGGATGGACATTCACATCCACACTGGCATAAGGCAGGGTGAGCTCCAGCACACAGGCGGGAAACCGCCCCACCATAATTTCATTTTTATAGGCTTCCTGCAAAGCCTGCTGGCAAAGCCCGCTGCGGACGTACCGCTGATTGACGAAAAAAAGCTGTAATTTGCGGTTGGCCCGGGTGTAGGAGGGGCGGGTGACAAATCCGGTGAGCCGGATGTTGTTATGGGTATAGTCCACCGGGCGGACCTGAGCAGCAAATTCCCGGCCGAGAACGGTGTAGACGGCGCTGAGAAGCTTGCCGTCCCCCGGTGTATGCAGCAGCGGTTTGTTGTCCTTGATCAGGCGGAAGGAGATTTCCGGATGGCTCAACGCCAACTTTTCCACCACATCCACCCCGTAGGCGGCCTCTGTGGCCGGCTTTTTCAAAAATTTCAGCCGGGCGGGCAGGTTATAAAACAGATCCCGCACCACAATGGTTGTGCCCTGGGGACAGCCCACTGCTTCGGTGTGCACCTTTCCCCCGCCCTGAACCAAGGCACGGGTTCCCAGTTCTTCCCCTTCGATTTTGGTAAGCAGCTCCACCTTTGCCACGGCAGCGATGGAAGCCAGAGCTTCCCCCCGGAAGCCAAGGGTAGCAATCTGTTCCAGATCCTGCCGTTTTTCCAGCTTGCTGGTGGCGTGGCGAAGAAAGGCAGTCGGAACCTCTTCACCGGGAATGCCGATGCCGTTGTCGGTAACCCGAAGGTAGGGGATTCCCCCTTCCTTGAGCTCTACGGTGATGGCGGTGGCTTTGGCGTCGATGGCGTTTTCCAGCAGCTCCTTGATCACCGAAGCGGGGCGCTCCACCACCTCGCCGGCGGCAATCAGCTCCGACACCTGGGGCGGAAGCAGGCGAATCTTAGGCATAACACACCTTCTTTCTGTTTCGGATTAAGGCAAAAGCTTTTTCAGCTCGTAAAGTTCATTTAACGCTTCAATGGGGGTGAGCAGATCCACATTCAGCTTTTTCAGCTCTTCCTCCACCTGGCTGACATAGGCAGTCATCTGCATCTGGGGCGAGGAGGATTTGGGCGGAACCTGCGCCGGGCTGCCGGCAGGAGGATTTTCATTCAGCTGGGTCAAAATTTCCTTTGCCCGGTTCAGCAGGGGCTGAGGCAGTCCCGCCAGCTTGGCCACTTCGATGCCGAAGCTGTCGTCGGCGCCGCCGGGGACAATCTTGCGCAAAAAGGTAATGTCGTCCCCCCGCTTTTTCACGGCAATGTTATAATTTTTTACTCCATCCAAACTCTGTTCCAGTTCACAAAGCTCGTGATAATGGGTGGCAAACAGGGTTTTGCAGTGGAGGCGTTTGGTGTTCACCATATATTCCACCGCCGCCCGGGCCAGGCTCATACCATCGTAAGTGGAGGTGCCCCGGCCAATCTCATCCAGAATCACCAGGCTTTTGGGGGTGGCGTACTTCAAAATGTGGGCCAGTTCGGTCATCTCCACCATAAAGGTGGATTGGCCGGCAGTGAGGTCGTCGGAAGCGCCCACCCGGGTAAAGATTCGATCCACCACCGTCAGATCCGCCTGGGTAGCGGGGACGAAGCTGCCGATCTGGGCCATAATCGCAATGACGGCCACCTGCCGCATATAGGTGGACTTGCCCGCCATATTAGGGCCGGTGATGATGAGCATCCGGTTTTCTTTTTGATCCATCCACACATCGTTGGGAACAAATACGGAATCGGTAAGCATCTGTTCCACCACCGGATGGCGGCCGTTTTGAATGCGGATGGTGCCTTTATCGTTAAAGCTGGGGCAGACATAATCGTTTTCCCGAGCCACATGAGCCAGGCTGCAGAGAAAGTCCAGCCTGGCCAGAGCGGCGGAAGTGGTTTGGATGGCGTCGCCACGGGAAGCAATGTACTGCCGCACTTCGGTTAAAATAGCGGCTTCCAACGCCACAATTTTTTCGCTGGCAGTGAGCACCCGGCTTTCCAGCTCTTTGAGTTCCTGGGTGATAAACCGCTCGCAGCCGGTAAGGGTCTGTTTGCGGATATATTCCTGTGGCACCTGATCCAAAAAAGAATTGGTGACTTCAATGTAATAGCCGAACACCTTGTTGGAGCGGATCTTCAGCGTCTTGATGCCGGTGCGCTCCCGCTCCGCCTGTTCCATCTTCTGGATCACTCCGGCGGCGTTGTCCCGCAAAGATTTCAATTCGTCCAGTTCCTTATGGAAACCGGCACGGATATAGTCCCCGCCCTTCAGGGTCAGGGGCGGATCTTCGGCAATGGCGCTTCCCACCAGCTTCACCACATCCTGCAAGGGGTCGATCTGCCGGTGAATGGAAGAAAGCTCTGCCCCGGTAAAAGAAGCGGTCTGCTGCTTGATGTCCGGCAGCAGGGCGGCGGTTTGGGCCAGGCTGTTCAGCTCCCGGGGGCTGGCCGTGCCGTAAAGCACCCGGGTGAGCAGCCGTTCCAGATCGTACACCTGATCCAGCAGCGTGCGCAGTTCTTCCAACGCAATTTGGTTTTCCAGCAGTTCGCTCAAAGCGTTCTGCCGCCGGGTAATGGCCGCCACCTTCATCAAAGGCTGTTCCAGTGCTTTTCGCAAAAACCGCTTGCCCATACCGGTTTTGGTTTTATCCAGCACCCACAAAAGGCTGCCACGCTTTTCCCCCGCCCGCATGGTTTGGGTGATTTCCAGGTTCCGCCGGGCGGTAAGGTCAATGTTCATATATTCGTCCTGGCCGTACAGGGTCACCCGGCTGAGCCGCTTGGCGCCGTCTTTTTGGGTGCCCTTGACATAAAGGACCAGTCCGGCAAGGGTTTTTTCCAGCAGGGAATCTTCCTCAATCCCCAGCTCGTACACCGATTCCACCTGAAACTGCTCACAGAGCAGGGCTGCGGGATCTTCCGCCAGGCAATGTTCCTTCTCCAAAGAGGAAGCCACACAGCCCAGCCGGTCCCGAACATAACTGGAAAGGGCGGGATCCTGCTCCATATTTTGGGAATAGAGCAGTTCGGAAGGAGTGAACTTCGCCAATTCGCTGATGGCTTCGGCCGAGGGATCGCTGCACTTTTGGGCGCAGGCCATAATCTCGCCGGTGGATATATCCGCAAAGCAGACAGCAAGCTCCCCCTTATCCAGCATCAAAGCGGCCAGATAGTTGTTTTTGGATTCTTCCAGCAAATCTTCTTCGATGACGGTGCCGGGGGTGATCAGCCGGATCACATCCCGCTTGACCAGCCCCTTGGCAGTGGCCGGATCTTCCATCTGTTCACAGATGGCCACCTTATAGCCTTTATCAATCAAACGGCGGATATAGCTGTTGGCGCTGTGATAGGGCACCCCGCACATGGGCGCCCGCTCAGGCAGGCCGCATTCCTTGCCGGTAAGGGTGAGCTCCAACTCCCGGGACACCAATTTGGCGTCTTCGAAAAACATTTCATAAAAATCCCCCAAACGGAAAAACAGAATATGATCTTTATGCTGCTCTTTGATCTTCATATATTGCTGCATCATGGGGGACAGCTTGGACATAATAGGGCTCCTTTCGGTTACAGGTATAAAATTCGATTTTATCAGTATAGCATTTTTTGTCGGATTTGGCAAGCAAGCCGGCATCAAACAGCAGGCCTTTTCCCAGCGTGCTTTAACCATCCGGTTGGGGTGCTTGGGATGAAAATACGCCTGAACGATTTCTCGTTCAGGCGTTGATCATTCGACTTTCCCCGCACTATGCAGGTCTTGGCTGAGCAGCATCCGGTCGTTGTCCAGCTCACGGTTGCAGCGCTGACGGTACAGCTCCAACAGGCCGGGGACATCCAGTTTTTCCCGTTCTTCCCCGGAAAGATCCAGCACAATCTGACCCTGTTCCATCATAATGGTGCGGTTGCCCATGCTCAAAGCAGAGGCGATGTTGTGGGTGATCATCATGGTGGTAATGGAATGTTTGGCCACCACCTGCCGGGTGATGTCCAACACCTTTTCCGCCGTGACCGGGTCCAGAGCGGCGGTGTGTTCGTCCAACAGCAGCAGACGTGGAGTAACCAGCGTACACATCATCAGCGCCACCGCCTGCCGCTGGCCGCCGGAAAGCTGGCCCATTTTGGTCTTCATCCGGTCCTCAATCCCCATATTCAGCTGGGCCAGGGTTTCCCGGAAAAGCTGGGCGTCCTGTTTGGACAAAGCCCAGGACAACATTCCCTTCACCGACTTGGAATAAGCCAAAGCCATGTTTTCCTGAATGGTCAGGTCCGGAGCGGTTCCCAGCATGGGATCCTGGAACATCCGGGAAATCTGTTTGGCCCGGCGATGCTCTTTGACATAGGTGATGTCCTGGCCGTCCAGCACAATACTGCCGCTGTCGCAGAGAAAGGAACCGGCAATGGCGTTAAACAAGGTGGACTTTCCCGCCCCGTTGGAGCCGATGACCGTGACAAAATCCCCGTCATTGAGGGTCAGGTTGATGCCACGCAGGGCGTGATGGGCGTTGGGGGTGCCCTTCAAAAAAGTCTTATGAAGATCGGTGATCTTAAGCATGGCGGCCGGCCCCCCTTCTGGTTTTCCAGTTCAAAAATCTGGATTTCAAGGTAGGCACTGCTAAGGTAATGGCCACAATCACAGCGCTGATCAGCTTGAGGGCATTGGCATCAAACAGATCCAGCTGCAGCGCCAAGGCAATAATGATGCGGTACACCACCGAGCCCACAACCGCACTGATCAGACAGAGCAGGATGCTCCGGCGGCCGAAGAATACCTCCCCGATAATCACCGATGCCAAACCGATGACGATCATGCCGGAACCGGAATTGATGTCGGCGTAACCCTGGCATTGGGCCAGCACCCCGCCGGACAGGGCCACCAGGCCATTGGCCAAAGCCAGAGCCACCATTTTGGTGAAGTTTGGGTTGATGCTGCTGGCCCGGACCATGGCTTCGTTGTTGCCGGTGGCCCGGATGCACAGGCCCAGGCTCGTTTTAAAAAACAGCGCCAAAAGGCCCACGCAAAGCAGCACAATGACCCCCACCGTGAGATAACGGGCGCCGTCCCGGCCCAGGGCATCCTCCAAAAAAGTGAAGAACTTGTTGCTGTTGATCAAAGAGATATTGGGGCTTCCCATAACGGTGATATTGATGGTATACAGCCCGCTCATGGTCAGGATTCCCGCTAAAATGGGGTGAATTCCCCAACGGGTTTGGAGCAGGCCGGTGACACAGCCCGCCACTGCGCCGGCAAACAGGGCCATCAGCAACCCCAAAAAAGGATGTCCCCCGGCGGCAAACACCGCACTCACCGCCAAGCCGAAGGTGAAGCTGCCGTCCACCGTCAGATCCGGAATGTTCAGGATCCGGAAGGTGATGTACACCCCCAAAGCCAGCATGGCGTATTCAAGCCCCAGCAGGCCGGAGTCAATCAAAAAGTTTAAATTCATGGGTCACACACCTTTGCGCAATGCTGCGCCATGGATTGAGGAAGGAAGGCGCAAAGCGCCTTCCTCCTGTAAATTTCTTTACCCTTGGGTATCGGTAGCGATGATATTCCAATCCTGATCTTCCGGCAGGGTAATGCCCAGGGCCTGGGCCGTGGTTTCATTGACCACATACTGGAAATCGCTCATATAAATGGCCGGCACATCCGAAACCGGGGTTCCCTGAAGAATCTGATCGGCCATTTTGGCGGATTCCTGACCCAGCTGGGTGTTGGAGCAGCTGGCGCTGGCCAGGGCGCCGGACTGGACCATAACCGGATCGGAGCCGTAAACGGCGATGCCGTTGTCGGTTGCCGCTTCCACTACCTGAGGCATAGCGGTCTGGACGGTGGAATCAATGGGCACATAAATAGCGTCCACCTCACCGGCCAGGCTCTGGGCCGCCTGCTGTACTTCCGAGGAATTGGTAACGGTGACTTCTTGGTAAGTATAGCCGTTTTCCGTCAGGTAATCCTTGGCGTTTTGGGCGGTGGATACCGCATTCACTTCGCCGGAGCAGTAGAGGATGCCGATATGCCGGGCATCGGGGGTGAGGGTGTTCATCAAGCCGAAAATTTCATCCACCGGCACAATATTGGAAGTACCGGTAGCGTTTTTATCCGGGGATTCCATGGTAGTCATCACACCGGCATTCACCGGGTTGGTTACCGAAATAAACACAACGGGAGCATCCGGCTGGGCATTTACCACTGCCTGGGTGGCGGGGGTGACGATGGGGACAACGAGATCGTAATCCTGGTTGTTCAAATCGGCGCAGATGGAATTCAATGTAGAGGTATCTCCCTGGGCATTGAGCAGGTCAAAGCTCATTTCGTCCTCGGTGTAGCCCAGATCCCGCATCTGCTGAATAAATGCCTCCCGCATTTCGGTAAACGCACCGTTATCCACCAGCTGCACAATGGCTACATTATAGGTGCTATCGCTGCCGCCATTGTTCTGACAGCCGGTAAAGGCGCCCAGAGCCAGGGCAGCACAGCAGAAACCGGCCAAAAGACGTTTTAGTTTCATGTATCTTCTCTCCTTCCCGCCATAGACGGAATAAATTTCAACTTCTATTTAACCACAATTCAGGGTGGTTTGTCAAATAAACCTGAGGAAAAAGTACCAAAAAAATGCATTGTCAAGCCGGCAGGTTGGTGTTATCATAGAGGAAAGAAAGAATTTTATGCAGTTGGAGGTATCTGTTTATGGTTCAGCATTTTCTTCTTTGGCGGTTTTCCGACGATATCCGGGCCGGGGACACCGCCCCATATCTGGCGCAGATTGCCGACTCGGTGGCAACCTTAACCGAAATCCCCCAGGTCCTCAGCGCCGGAATCCGGCCGCTGCTGCCCGGCGGAGAATGGGATTTTCTCTTCTGCGTCACCCTGGAGGATCTTTCCCAGCTTTCCACCTATCAAAGCCACCCCCTGCATCAAGCCCATCAAAAGCGCTGCCAGGATTGGCTGGTTCAGCGCACCGCCTTTGACGTACCGGTAACCGACGGCGAATAAGGGCAACCATTCCCCCGGCCACTGCCGGGTATCTGCAAACCCGTTTTGAATCAGGGGCAAAAAACAATCCTCCGTATGGCGATCATACGGAGGATTTCCTGTTTTACGGACACCGCCCTAACTGCCGAAAGGGCTTTTTATTTTACGCAGGCACAAATTCATCTTTGCCCACGCCGCAGACGGGGCACACCCAGTCATCGGGCAGATCTTCAAAAGCGGTGCCGGGCTCGATGCCGTTATCCGGATCGCCGATTTCGGGATCGTAGATATAGCCGCAGGGTTCGCAAACGTATTTTTGCATAGCAGTTCACCTCCATGCCTTCAGTATACCACAAAAGCGATGCCTTGAAAAGGAAAACTTGTCCGGAAATAAAATTTTTTAATTCAGGCTTTCCGATTGGCCGGAAACCGGCTTTAACGGGATCTGCACCCAGAACCGGCTTCCCTGCCCTTCTATGCTGTCCACACCCACAATGCCGCCGTAATACTGGGCGGTATGCTTCACAATGCTCAGTCCCAGGCCGGTGCCGCCGGTTTGCCGGGAACGACCTTTGTCGACCCGGAAAAACCGTTCAAACACCCGGCTTTGCAAAGCAGAGGGAATGCCGATGCCGTTATCGGAAACCGAAAGGTACATTTCCCCGTCCTTTTCCCGGCATTCTACTTCCACCCTGCCGCCGGGGCGGTTATATTGAATGGCGTTTCGAATCAGATTGCTGACAATGCTGTAAAGATGCCTGCGGTCGGCATAGACGGTGGGCGCCTGTTCACAATCTGCCCGAAGGGTGATGTGGTTCTGCTCTGCCATGGGCTGCACCGAACACAAAGCTTCCCGAATCAACGGTTCCATTTCCACCGGCTGACTGGTGGCCCCTGTTTCCCCGCTTTCCAGCCGGGAAATGGTGAGGATATCGTTGATCAGGGCGGTCATATTCTTTACTTCCCGGCGGATTTGGGCCAGAAAATCCTTTTTCTGCTCCGGCGTAAAGCTGTCCTGCTCCAGCAGCTCCGCATAGCCGCCGATGGAGGTGATGGGGGTTTTCAGTTCATGGGAAGCGCTGGAGAAAAATTCCTGCCGCACCTGCCCCATTTTTCGCTCCCCGGTGACATCCACCAGAACAATGACCAAACCGCCGCCCTTGCGCACAGCGCTCATCCGCAGATCATACACCGAGCCGTCCAGACGGAGATCCATCCGGCGGGGCTGGTAATCCGCCAGGGTTTTCCGAGCCATTTCGCAAAGCTGGGGGGAGCGGGTGTAGCAGATCAGATCCTGTCCGTCAGCAAGCGTTTCGCAGTCAAACCATTTCCGGGCAGCATGATTGATGGAGAGCACCTTCGCATCGGCGTCGGTGAGGATGAAGCCTTCCTCCATGTTTACCAGCATTTCGTCAATGCGGCGGCGTTCCCGCTTATATTTCTGCACCGTTTCCTCCACCTGACGGGAAAGACGAAGGGTGGATTGGGCAATGGGAAGCAGTTCGTCGTATTCAGGGGGTTCAATCCGGACCTTTTCCCCTGCCCCGATCTTCAGCATCTGCTCCCCGATTTCCTGCACCGGGCGGGTAACACTTTTTGCAAACCGGCCCGCCAGCAGCAGCGCCACCAGCAAAGCCCCGGCAAAACCTACCAGCAAGCCGGGCAGCAGCAGCCAGAAGTATTCCAGCACCCCATTGCTGGGTTGGCTGAGCCGCAAAACATTGCCGTTTTCGGTGCGTACAGCGCCATAGAGCATGGTTTCCTGGGTGGTGTCCGACTGACGAAGAGCGGTTCCGCTGCCGGAAAGCATGGCCGCCTCAACTTCCGGGCGGGATTCATGGTTATCCATGGCATCCTCGTTTTCCACTTCCGTGTCGCAAAGCACATTGCCCTCTTCATCAATGATGGTGATCCGGCTGCCGGCCGACAAATCGTCGCAAAGCCGGTTGCATTGCTCCTGCAGAAGCTGGTCCCAATCCAAGGCGCTGGCGCAGAGCCTGGCCTGGGTGAGGATGGCCTGCTGCTGCTGTTGAAGCATTTGATTGGAGACGGTATAGCCCACCACCAGCAGGCTGACCGCCAAAGCAATGGCCACGGCTGCTGCGATGCAGCTAAAAACGGCCCGTTTCAAAGGGCATCCTCCTTTCTCAACTGTAGGTTTTATCCCTCTAACTTCTTTGAAAAAAGACAACGCAAAAACACGTTCTCCCTTTGGCAAAGGGGTACAAGACATAGAGAACGTTGTTGTTGCGTTTTGTCTTACATATCATTTTTAAATCAGATTGATCTCAGGATTGGCCGCCTCCGATGAAACGGTACCCCACCCCTCGAACAGTTTTGATATGACCTTCCCCTGCTTTCCCCAATTTTTTCCGCAGGGATTGGATGTGGATATCCAAAGTCCGGGTTTCCAGATTTTCGTATCCCCACACCGTACTCAACAGTTCGCTGCGTTCCATGACACGGTTGCTGTTTTCCATCAGGCACTGGAGAAGGCTGTATTCTTTATGGGTCAGTTCCACGGGACGGCCCTCCACCGTAACGGTGTGGGTGGCAGGATCCAAAACCAGATCTTCACAGACCAGACGTGTCTTTCCGCCGCTGGCCGGCATCTGTGCCCGGCGAAGCAGGCTGCGCACCCGAGCAGTGAGTTCCATCACCCCAAAGGGTTTGGTCATATAATCGTCGGCGCCGCTGTCCAGCCCAACCACCTTATCCAGTTCGGTATCCTTTGCGGTAAGCATCATAACCGGGATCTGCATCAAGCCCGGCGCAGAGCGCATCCGCCGCACCGCCTCCACACCATCCATCCCCGGGAGCATAATATCAAACAGGCAGAGATCCGGCGGAGTCTGTTCCATGGAAAGCAGGGCTTCCTCTGCTGAATCAAAGCCCTTGACAGTATAACCGCAGTTTTCCAGAGCGATGGTCAACAGATGGCGAATACCGCTGTCATCTTCAATGACATAGAGCAGAGGCATGGCGTCAGCTTCCTTTCCCGTTGGGATTGATTACAGTAATTGTTTGTCGTGGATGGAGCCGGTCTGGGCAAATTCCAGCCACTCGCAGATATTCACAGCGTGGTCGCCGATTCGTTCCAGATACTTGGCGATCATCAGAATGTCGATGCAGTTGTCGATGCGGTCGGGCTGGTGCATCTGCTCGGCCACTTCGAACTTCACTTTGTTGAACAGATCATCCACCTGGTCGTCGTCATGCATCACTTTCTGGGCCAGTTCAGCGTCATTGTTGATGTAGCTGAGCAGGGCGTCGTGAAGCATGGCTTTGGCGCAGCGGGCCATCTGGGGGATATGGTGCACCAGATGGAAGGCGTCCAGACGATCCTTCAAACTGCAGATCAACTCCGCAATATCCGCTGCCTGGTCGCCGATTCGTTCCAGTTCGGTAACAATCTGCAGGGCGGCGGAAACGTTTCTCAAATCGCTGGCCACGGGCTGCTGGCGAAGCAGCAGGGTAAAGCAGGCGCTTTCAATGGCACGGCGGGCATCGTTGATTTCGGCGTCATTTTTAATGACCTCTTCCGCCTGCTGAACGTTTTGGGTTTCAAAGGCCTGAATGGTCTGCTCCAAAGCAGTGTCTACCTGGCTTCCCATGGTGACCAGTTTCACATGCAGCTGATCCAACTGCTGCTGAAAGGTTTCTCTTGGCATTGGTTCTTCCTCCTATACAATGATCAGCCAAACCGGCCGGTAATATAGTCTTCGGTGCGCTTATCCTTGGGACGGGCAAAGATGGTTTCGGTGTCACCGATTTCCACCATTTCACCGACCAGGAAGAAAGCAGTGCGGTCCGCCACACGGGCAGCCTGCTGCATATTGTGGGTGACGATGGCGATGGCGTAGTTCTTCTTCAGCTCTTCCATCAGCTCTTCGATTTTCATGGTGGAGATGGGGTCCAAAGCGCTGGTGGGTTCGTCCATCAAAAGCAGTTCCGGCTGCACCGCCAAAGCACGGGCAATGCAAAGACGCTGCTGCTGTCCGCCGGAAAGGCCCAGGGCGGATTTTTTCAGACGGTCCTTTACTTCATCAAAGATAGCGGCGCCCTTCAAAGAGGTTTCTACAATCTCATCCAGTTGGGCTTTTTTCTTAATGCCGTGAATCCGGGGACCATAGGCGATGTTATCATAGATGCTCATGGGGAAGGGATTGGGCTGCTGGAACACCATGCCAACCTTTTTGCGCAGCATGGTGGGGTCGCACTTGGAGGAGAAGATATCTTCTCCGTCCAGCAGAACCGTTCCTTCGATCTTTACATTGGGCACCAAATCGTTCATCCGGTTAAGGGTCTTTAAAAAGGTGGATTTGCCGCAGCCGGAGGGACCGATAAAGGCAGTGATGCTTTTATCGTAGATGTCCATGGTGACATCTTTCAAAGCGTGGTTTTCCCCGTACCACAGGTTCAGATTCTTTACCTCACATTTTACCGTTTGCTGTTCCATAATTCAAGTCCTTTCTGGCATTCCTTCTCCAAGAAATTGGAAATTAGCCTTCTGCACTGGTTTTCTTTGCGAAGCGGTTACGCACCAGGCCGGCGCAGATATTGATGATCAGCACCAGCACAATCAGTACCAGTGCAATGCCGAACGCATTATCGGTGTCGTTGTTGGCGGTGTAACGCAGATACATTTCCACCGTCAAAGTAGCGCCGGACTGCATGGTATGGCCCAAGAAATCGTTGACCATATTGGAACCGCTGCCAGCGGTGAAGATCAGCGCCGCACTTTCACCCACGATACGGCCGATGGCCAGGATGACGCCGGTGGCGATGCCGCCGATGGAACTGGGCAGGATCACGGTGCGGATCATATACCATTTGGTGGCGCCGATACCCAGAGCACCGGAACGGTAGCTCAAAGGAACGGTTTTCAAGGCTTCCTGAGCGGTTCTGGTAATGGTGGGCAGGATCATCAGGGTCAGGGTCAAGCAGCCGCAGAGGATGGATGTACCCATGCCCAAAACGTTTCCGAAAAACACCATGCCAAACAAACCGAATAGGATGGAGGGAATACCGGACAAGGTCTCGGTCGTAAATTCAATGATTTTTACCAATTTCCCGGGCTTAGCATATTCATTCAGGAAGATGGCGCTACCGACGCCCAAGGGAGTGGCAATCAACAGGGTAATTACAATGATGTAAAGGGTATTGATGATATTGGGCAGAATACCGTAGGTGCCTTGCAGGAAGGACCGCTGACCGATGATAAAGTTGGGGTTGGAGATGATTACAGGAACACCCCGGATCACCACATAAATGATAATACCGGCAATCAGCGCCACCGCAATAAAGGCGCAGATAATAATGAGGATGCGAAGCACCATATCGCTGGTACGTTTTTTCTTTTTTAAGATGGAAAAGTCATTGGTCAGCAGGTTTTCAACCGAAGCAGTGGTTTGAGTACTCATTCCTTCTCCACCCCTTTCTTCAGGACTACGTTCACCAGCACGTTGATGATCATGATGAACACAAACAGCACCAGGCCGATGGTAAACAGCACTTCACGGTGCAGGCCGGAGGAATAACTCATTTCCGATACAATACCGGTGGTAAGGAAACGCACCGAGTTGAAGGGGAAAGGCACATTGGCCACGTTGCCGCAAACCATCACCACCGCCATGGCTTCGCCCAGGGCACGGCCGATGCCCAGCACCACGCCGGTGAGGATGCCGCTTTTTGCCGCAGGGATGGTGACCTTGAAGATGGTCTGGATTTTGCTGGCACCCAGGGCCAGGGAAGAAGCCCGATAATCCTTGGGCACCGCCCGCAAGGAGGATTCACTGACGTTGATCACCGTGGGCAGAATCATAATGGCCAGCACCAGAACAGCGGAAATCAGGTTTTTACCGCCGGTCCATTGGTGGTTGGGGTCATTTGCAAAAATCGCCTGTTCCACATCGTACATCAGGGGACAGAGGATGATGGCGCCCAGCAAGCCGTACACCACGCTGGGGATACCGGCCAGCAGTTCCACACAGGGGCGGACGATATTGGCCAGTTTGGTATTGGCGATTTCCGCCAGAAATACAGCGGCCAACAGCCCAATGGGTACACCGATGCAGATGGCCAGGGTTGTGCCGAAGATACTGGCCAGAATCAGATAAGCAATGCCGAAGCTGGGATCATCCGCAGTGGGGCTCCAAACGGTGCCGAACAGGATGTCCAAAATGCCCACTTCACCCAGCGCCGGAGCGCCGGAAGCAATCAAATAGATGGTAATAGCCGCTACTGCCAGGATGGCGATGATACCGCACACAAAAAAGATTACGGTGGCGGTCCGTTCAATGGCCTTCCGGGATTGGTTGACCCCTAAAATAGTGGTCTTGCCGGAAGGAGCCACAGCCGGGTTGCTAGACTTGACTTTCATAATCGGCTCCTTTTTCAAGAACTTCCCTATCCCGCTCAAAACAGCCGGGAGACAGGTCTACCGGCTGTTTGAACAAAGTCGAGAATCGTTTTTTCGTTAAGTGAATGTGGCCTTGGCTTACTCAGCGGAAGGACCGTCCACAGTGATCAAACCTACCTGGCTGACCACTTCCTGGCCCTGTTCAGAGTAGACGAATTCGAAGAAAGCCTGAACCAGTTCGCTCTGCTCAGAGATTTCTCCATTAGTAGCCATCACGAAGGGACGCTGCAGAGCGTAAGTACCAGCAGTGATGTTTTCTTCGGTGGCATCCACGCCGTCGATCTGGATGGACTTCACAGTGTCGTCCAGGGCATCCAGGGACAGGTAGCCGATGGCGCCTTCGGTGGAGGAAACGGTGGTAGCTACGCCGCCGGTGGAGTCAAGCTCCTGAGCGTAAGCGCACTGGTCTTCGATATCCAGCAGTTCTTCGAAAGCACCCCGGGTGCCGGAACCGGATTCACGGCCAACCACAACGATTGCCATGTCAGGGCCGCCCACTTCGCTCCAGTTGGTAACTTCACCGGTGTAGATGCTGATCAGCTGTTCCTGAGTCAGGTTGGTAACATCGTTGGCGGGGTTCACCACAACGGCGATACCGTCGATCGCAACCACGTTTTCCACAATGCCTGCTGCCTTTTCATCATCGGTCAGGGCACGGGAAGCGTTGCCGATGTCCACAGTGCCGGCGGTCACGGCTTCGATGCCTGCGCCGGAACCGGTGAACTGAGCGTCAATGGTCACATTGGGGTAAACTTCCGGGAACACTTCCTGGAGAGCCTGGCAGAGGTTCTGCATGCTGGTGGAACCGGTCATGGTGATGGTTCCGCTCAGGTTGGTGTTGCCGCCTTCAGAGGTGCCGCTGGTGGTGGTGCTGTTGTTGGAGCAGCCGGTGAATACCACGGCAGCCATAGCGCCACACATAGCCAGAGCCAGAATTTTTTTCATGTGTTTCATTGTAATTCCATCTCCTGCTTCATTTTCAAATTTGGTTTTGTCGTTCTGACAATGCAGAGTATACCGGTTTTTTCAGCGCTGTGAAACCATAATGGAGTAAGACTTTTGTAAAATCCGTGTAAAGTCGGCGGGTTTTTCTGGGGCAAATGCAAAGAGCAGGCAAACTTAT
>CASDQY010000080.1 GCA_949282975.1 uncultured Oscillospiraceae bacterium
CGTCAGGTAGCTGCTATTGTGGGCTGCCACCACGGAAAGTCTCCTAACACCACCTCCACGGCCGTCAAGAAAAATCCAGGTTACTATCCTCAAAACTATTATGGTTCTGCCGGAAAAAACGGCGCACAGGGGAAATTTTGGGAGCAGTTGAGAACGGATTGGATGGCCTTTGCCAAAGATAAATGCGGCTTTTCCCAGGGGGGTGGATTTCCGTTGCCGGATGTGCCGGCTCAGCTTCTGCTTACCGGTTTACTCATTACGGCGGACTGGATTGCCAGCAATGCCGATTATTTTCCTCTCTTTCACCGGGAAGAAACCGGGCGAACAGAAAATATGGCCCGTCGGGCGCAACACGCTTGGGAGCGACTGGATTTGCCCGCCCCCTGGCGCCCGCATTGCGATGTGATGAGTCCAGAGGGCTTTGAAAACCGCTTTGGCTTTGCCCCAAATGAAGTACAGCGTCAGGTGCTTAAAATTTGCAGTGAAATGGGCTCCCCCGGAATTTTGATTTTAGAAGCCCAAATGGGAGTGGGCAAAACAGAAGCTGCATTGGCGGCGGCAGAAATCTTGGCCAGCCGGACCGGGTGCGGAGGGCTGTTTTTCGGCCTTCCCACCCAGGCTACCGCCAACGGGATCTTTCCACGGCTCAAACAATGGGCAGAAGGGCAGTCCCAAGAAGTGCAGCTGGGAATTCGTTTGGCCCACGGAATGGCTGAACTCAACGAAGATTATCGCAGCCTGTTTTCCGGCACTGCCCAAACAGAGGAAGATTCCCCACAGCATCTGGTTGTGCATGAATGGTTCGAAGGGCCAAAACAGGCCCTTCTGGCAGATTTTGTAATCGGCACCATCGACCAGTTTTTAATGGCTTCGCTCAAGCAAAAGCATGTGATGCTGCGGCATCTGGGGCTGGCCGGGAAGGTTGTGATTTTGGATGAATGCCACGCTTACGACTGCTATATGAATCAGTATTTGGACCGCACTTTAACCTGGCTCGGCCGGTACCAGGTCCCGGTGATTCTTTTATCTGCCACCCTACCGGAACAACGCCGGCAAGAATTGATTCGGGCATATTTGAATCAACCATCCTCCCCGGATTCCGCTTCGGATTGGGGAAACAATCTCAGCTATCCGTTATTAACCTGGACAGATAAAAAGGAAGTAAAGCAGGAAGCTGTTGCGCTTTCCACTCCGTCAACCGTCATCACAATTCATCCCATGGAGGAATCTGATTTAGCAGAATATCTCGGTCAAAAGCTCATCCAAGGCGGTTGCGCCGGGGTGATTGTCAATACCGTCAAACGTACTCAGAAGATTGCGGCAGAGCTTGCTCAAAAACTGCCCCAGATGCGGATTATTTTAGCCCACTCCCGCTTTATTCAGCCGGACCGGGGGGAGAAGGAAAGAGAACTGCTTCACTGCCTGGGCAAATCCTCCACCGCACAGCAGCGGGACCGGCTGATTGTGGTGGGCACCCAGGTACTGGAACAGTCGCTGGATATTGATTTTGATGTTTTGATCACAGATCTCTGCCCCATGGACCTGTTGCTGCAGCGATTGGGGCGGCTTCACCGCCACCGGCACACAGGCCGAACCCGGCCCCATTTGCTGCAGCGGCCGGAATGTGGTGTTTTGTGGGCGGACGGTGAATTGGAACCCGGCGCCAAGGCAATTTACGGGGAGTGGCTTCTGCTGCGAACTAAAATGCTGCTTCCGGATACCATCACTTTGCCGGCGGATATTCCATCTTTGGTGCAAAACGTCTACCGTGACCCGGAACCGGCACTGCTGGAGGATCTTTCTTTCCGGCAAGCCTGGGAACAGCAGCAAAAAACCATAGCGCAAAAAGAGCAAAAAGCGGATACATTCCGGCTATATGCGCCCGAAGCTTACCGCAACGACATTTCCAATCTTTTAGATACCGATTTAACGGATCAGGAAGAAAAAGCCAAGGCGGCTGTTCGGGATTCCGATCCCGGTTTGGACGTTTTGCTTTTGGTGCTGGACGCTCAAGGGCAGGCATATTTTCTTCCCTGGCAGGAAGGCGGAAAGTCAGTTCCGCTGCACACCCTTCCTTCCCAGGAAGAGTGCCGCCAAATCCTGCGCCAGCAAATATCGCTGCCCAAGGTATTTTGTCTGGGCAGCAACCTGGATAACGCCATCCGGGAACTGGAAATCAAAACGGTTTCTACGGCGCCGGAATGGCAGCAGTCCCGCTGGCTGAGGAAACAGCTGGTGTTGTGGCTGGATCAACAGGGAAATGCCACCCTTTGCGGATACCGCCTTCATTATTCCAAAGGACAGGGATTGACCTATCAAAAGGAGGAGGAGAATGAAACCACAGGAATTTAATCTGCTGGACGAACCCTGGATCTGCCTTTTGCAGCAGGATGGCAGCGTGATTGACGTTTCGCTGCCCCAGGCATTTGAGCAGGCCCACAGGGTGAAAGATTTGGCGGGGGAACTGCCAACCCAGGATTTCGCCATGCTGCGGCTACTTTTGGCCGTGCTGATTACGGTGTTTTCCCGAGTGGATGCCCAGGGGAACGATGCGCCTATTACCACGGTGGATCAGGCCTTTGACCGTTGGAGACAGCTTTGGGAGCAAAAGCAGTTTCCCACCCAACCGATCCGCCGTTATTTGGAAAACTACCGCCATCGGTTCTGGCTGTTTGATGAAAAGTTCCCCTTTTATCAGGTGCCTTCCGCCTCCATCGGCACCCAATACGACGCCTCCAAGTTAAACGGGGAATTGTTGGAAAGCGGCAACAAGGTTCGTCTGTTTCCAACTCGTTCCGGAAAAGCCAAAAATGTTTTAAGCTATGGGGAGGCAGCTCGCTGGTTGTTGTTTTTAAATGGGTTTGATGATACCTCATCCAAACCAAAAGGAAAGGGCCTGCCTACCCCCGGGGCAGGATGGCTGGGGAAATTGGGCATGATTTTTGCCAAAGGCAATAATCTCTTTGAAACATTAATGCTCAACCTGACCTTTTGCCAAGACGGTACCAGGCTGTGGCCGGAGGAAAATTCCCCCATTTGGGAAAAACCGGTGCAGGGGGAAGAGCGCAGAGAGATCAGCGTTCCTCAAAACCCGGCGCAACTGCTGACGCTGGCTTCCCGGCGAATTCTTTTGGAGCGCAAAGACGGTCAGGTTACCGGATATGAATTATTAGGGGGAGATTTCTTCTCATCGCAAAATGCTTTTAGCGAGCAGATGACCTTGTGGAGGCGAGATCGTTCCAGCCGGGAGGCGGATCGTTTTTTGCCCAAACGCCACGATCCCTCCAAACAAATGTGGCGGGAATTTTCTGCACTGGTTTCCTTTGACAGCGATCATCACCGGCCGGGCATTGTACGGTGGATTGAACAGCTCCAGGATGAGGGACTGCTAGAGGACGAGCAGTTCATTCAATTTGAAATCACATCGGTGCGGTACGGAGACAAAGATTTCTTTGTAACCGATCAATTTGAAGATTCGCTGACCTTTCACTGTGATTTATTAAAACAGGTGGACTTTGTTTGGAATCAGGCCATCTTAAATGAAATTGAAAGCTGCGACAATGCTGCATTTTTCATTGGGCTTTTGGCCGAAAACCTCACCAAAGCCGCCGGCGGCAGCAATGCTTCCTCTGCTAAAGAAAAGGCAAAGACCCAGTTTTATGCCAGAATCGATCAGCCGTTTCGGCAGTGGCTGCGGTCCATTGATCCAAACCGGGAAATTATGCCGGAAGCCAAGCAGCGGGAATGGGATCAGCTTTTGTACCGCATTGCTTATCAATATGGCAGCGAATTGGTGGAGGACGCCGGCCCGGCCTCCTTTGTGGGGCGGACACTGGAGAACAACAAATTTTACTCTTCCTCCAACGCCATGCTGGAGTTTACTAAAAAGTTGCGCAAAGCACTGCATATAGAAAGCAAGAGTCAGGAGGGATGAAGATGGACAGAGGAACACAGGTGGCAAATTATGTGGTCTGGAAAACGGAACAGTTGCTGCACACCTCCAACGAAAGCGCACAAAAGGCGGCATTGGCCGAACTTCGCCACGGGTTAGGGCGGGCCCCGGGGGAGTTGCCGGAGCTTTGGGGTGCGTTTTTGCAGGATCTGCCGGAAGAGCTATACGGCACTTCCGCCGGCGCAAGCCGGGAAGAATGGGCTATTTATCTGGCGTTAACCTTGTTTGCCCTGCACCAGCAAGGGAAAAACCCAAACACTTCCCCCATGCACCAAAAAGGGCAGGGGCTGGGGAAAGCCATGGGGCAGCTGATTCAAACTCCGGATGATGAATCCAGGGTGCGCAGGCGTTTCAACGTGCTGGCAACTTCAGCGGATATTCAGGAGATGTCCACCCATCTGCGCAGCGTAGTTCAGTTATTGCGTGGGGAGTCGATCCCTCTGGATTACGGGATGCTGGCAAAGGATATTTTCCTGTATCAATTTCCGGAATACGCCCCCAATGTGCGTTTAGCCTGGGGCAGGGATTTTTATTACAGGAAATCAAAAGAGTCGGGAAAGGAAGATTAAAATGAATCAAAATCATTGTTATGTGGATTTGCATGTACTCCAGCCGCTGCCGCCAAGCTGCGTCAACCGGGATGATACCGGCAGCCCGAAAACCGCAACCTATGGCGGCACCACTCGAGCCAGGGTGTCCAGCCAGGCATGGAAGCACGCCATGCGCTTGATGTTCAAGGAGTTGTTTTCCAAAGAAGACCTGGCCCAGCGGACCAAGCTGCCCCAAGATTTGGTGTGTGAAAAAATTGCCGCATTGGACAGCTCGTTAAATGGGAAAAAACTTGCCAAGGAAGCCCTGAAAAACGCCGGCATCAAAATAGATGAGAAAAAGGAACAGACGGATGCCCTGCTGTTTATCAGCCATGCCCAGGCGGCCGCTTTGGCAAAATTGGCGGTGGAACATGCCAACAATCCGGAACAAGACGATAAAATCTATAAAGAGGCCTGCAAAACTGCGCTGAACGAAAATCCATCCTTTGAAATTGCCTTGTTTGGGCGTATGGTGGCCAGTGATCCTTCTTTAAATTATGATGCGGCGGCGCAGGTGGCTCACAGCATCTCCACCCATACCGTTCACAACGAATACGATTATTTCACTGCGGTGGATGATCGGGCCGGGGACGATACTGCCGGCGCCGCCCATCTGGATACTACAGAGTTTAATTCCTCCACTCTGTACCGCTATGCAACGGTCAACGTTACCGAACTGCAAAAATCTTTGGGGGAAATGACGCCGGAAGTGGTGGCCGATTTTGCAAAGGCCTTTTTCCTGTCCATGCCCACCGGCAAGCAGAATTCCTTTGCCAACCGCACTCTGCCGGATCTGGCTTATATCACTGTGCGTACCGACCAGCCGGTGAATCTGGTGGGAGCTTTTGAAAATCCGGTCAAAGCGGGCGGCGACGGGTATGGTTTAGCCTCCGAGAAGCGACTGGTGGAGTACGCCCAAAAAACCTACCGGCAATTTGTAGCAGAACCGGTTGCCAGCTACGGCATCGGCGGCAATGAACCGCTGCAGCAGCTGGTGGGGGCTGATCACGTCCTTAAACTGGATGATTTGCTCGCTCAATTAAAAGATGAACTGGCATCACAACAAACAGAAATCGAGGAAACAGAATGAGTACATTGCTGTTGCGATTAGCGGCTCCCATGCAGTCCTGGGGAGTGGAATCGAAATTTGATTACCGCAAAACCGGCCGGGAACCCTCCAAAAGCGGGGTGGTGGGCCTGCTGGCGGCTGCACTGGGCCGTGGCCGAGAGGAATCGGTAGAGGATCTCGCTGCGCTTCGATTCGGTGTTCGGGTTGAGCAGCCGGGACAAATTCTCCGGGATTTGCAGATTGCGAAATATCAAAAAAGTAAATCAAGGGTGGATACCTATTTTACCTATCGGGATTACCTCTGCGATGCCGCCTTTTTGGTGGGGTTGGAAAGTTCCCAGGAGGAGGTATTGCAGGGTTTGGTTCAGGCGCTGCAGGCGCCGGCGTTTCCCCTGTTTTTGGGGCGGCGGTCCTGCCCGCCCACACTGCCTTTGGTGCTGGGAATCCGTCCCGGAAATTTGGAGGAAACGCTGACCCGGGAACCCTGGCAGGCATCCGATTGGTTTCAGAAGAAAGCAAAGCGTTCTGAAAGAACGGTTTGGCTCCGGGTTTTGGTGGATGCCCCGGCGGAAGAGGACGGTATCTTTCAACATGACAATCCCAAGTCGTTTCATATCCAACGCCGGGAATACGGATACCGAAAAGTGCAGGAGCTGCCCAGTGTGGCCATTTATCAGCCGGATACCGAAACGGTGGAACATAATCCCATGAAAGGGTGGTGAGGATGTATGTACTTAACTCGATTGCAGCTGGACCTGCAAAATCGCACTACTATGCGGGCTCTGTCCAATCCCGATATCTTTCATGGAGCGATTGAAAGCGCCTTTCCGGGAGAACGAAAACGCAGGTTGTGGCGGATCGACTCTTTGGCCGGGAACCGGTATCTCATGCTGGTCAGCGAGGATAAGCCGAATCTGCAACCGGTGCAGGCACAGTTTGGCTTTCCGGATCGCCCTTGGCTCACCAAAGATTACCAGCCTTTTTTGGATCGCATTCAACCTGGCAGCCGCTGGCATTTTCGATTGGTGGCAAATCCAACCTGCAGCGGCCCCGGTGATCCCGCCCAACATAAGCGGGGAAAGGTGTATTCTCATTGTACCGTCGCCCAGCAGAAAGAGTGGCTGAAACAGCGCAGTGGAAAGCACGGATTTTCCGTAAAAGAAAATGAATTCGATGTAGTGCATCGACAGAAATTTTCTTTTTTCAAAAGCGGCGCCGGGCACCACAAAGTGTTTTTATCGGCCGCTTCTTTTGAAGGATTTCTTCAGGTTACCGATGCCGAATTGTTTTGCCGACTCTTAGTGCAGGGGATGGGACGGGAAAAGGCGTTCGGCATGGGGATGATGACAGTGATGAAAGTGGAAGGGCAAAGATGACAAATCAAATACCAGGCATGATCAAACCGGATTTGCAGCAATTGCCTCAGATTCGGGACCGCATGACCTTTTTGTATCTGGAACGCTGCCAGTTAAATCGAGAAGACAGCGCCATTTCGGTCCGGGATGAAGAAGGTATTGTCTATATTCCTGCTGCTGCGATCTCGGTATTGCTGCTGGGACCGGGCACCGTTGTTTCCCACCGGGCCATGGAATTGATCGGCGATGCCGGGGTCAGCGTAGTATGGGTCGGGGAGCACGGGGTGCGCTATTATGCTTCCGGACGAGCCCTGACCCACAGCTCTCACCTGTTGGTGAAGCAGGCCCAGTTGGTCAGCAATCAACGGCAGCATTTGGCTGTGGTGCGAAAAATGTATCAGATGCGCTTTCCCAATGAAGACGTATCCAATCTCACCATGCAGCAGCTTCGTGGACGGGAAGGAAGTCGTGTCCGGAAAGCATATCGACAGGCCTCGAAACAATGGAAAATTCCTTGGAAAGGCAGAGATTATTCGCCGGATGATTTTTCTGCGTCCGATCCGGTGAACCAAGCCCTTTCCGCCGGAAATGTCTGTTTATATGGTTTGGCCCATGCCGTTATCATGGCATTGGGATGCTCTCCCGGCCTTGGTTTTGTCCATGTGGGGCATGATTGCTCTTTCGTGTACGATATTGCAGATCTCTATAAAGCAGAGGTTACGATTCCCATTGCGTTTGAGGTAGCTGCTGAGCATCCGGCGGATCTTCCCGCCACTGTGCGGCGTAAAGTGCGGGATCAGATGGTGTCTCAGCACATCTTAGAACGGATGGTAAAGGATATTCACTTCTTGCTGGATGATTCCTCTATTTCCTCAGAAGAACAGCAGGCAGTTTATCTTTGGGATAATCGAAAAGGGACGGTTTCCAATGGCATTTCTTATCACTCAGAGGAGGATGAGGAATGGTAGTGGTAACACTGACAGATTGTCCCCCCAAGGTACGGGGCGATTTAACCAAGTGGCTGATTGAGGTCAATACCGGCGTGTATGTGGGAAATATCAATGCCCGTGTGCGGGAAAAGCTTTGGCAGAGGATCTGCGAAAATGTCAAAAACGGCAGGGCGACCATGGTTTTCAGCACGGCAGGAGAACAGCATTTGGGCTTTTGGGTGCATAACACAGATTGGCAGCCGGTGGATTATGATGGAATTTGGCTGGTCAAACATCCTATTCCAGATAGCGCCGGCAAGGCGAATTCTGCAAAGCAGGGATTCAGTGCGGCTGCAAAGCGGCGAAAGGGAAGCTGTTATCAAAAAAAGCGTCTTCAAAAGGCGGCGGATCGTTCTTATTGTGTAGTGGATTTGGAAACCACTGGGTTATCCCCAACGGAAGACTGCGTGATTGAGTTGGCAGCGCTTCGAGTACGGCAGGGAGTTTGTAAAGAGGAATTTTCTGCTTTGATTCGGTGTGAAAAAAGGCTTCCCCCGTCCATTACTGCGCTAACAGGTATTACGCAGGAACTTCTGGATCGGGAAGGAATTTCATGCGAACAGGCATTGTCTGAATTTTTGAGCTTTGTGGGTACAGATCGATTGGTCAGCCACAATGCAGCTTTTGATTGTCAATTTTTGCAGAATCTCTGTCAAGAATGCCAAAAGCCAATGCTTTCCAATCAATGGACGGACACCTTAAATTTGGCAAGACAAAAAATCGGTGATGTGGAGAATTATCATTTGGAAACGCTGGCAAACTATTTTTCGTTGGAGATCGAACAGACCCATCGGGCATTGGAAGATTGCTATTTAGCACAAGGGATCTATGAGAAGTTAAATGAAATCCAGGATAGCTCTTGAAAAAGGGCTTGATTTTCAAGGCTTTTTTAGTGTAGTCCCCGCACATGCGGGGGTGATCCCAACTTTTATGCCGATAACCGCCTGGCGGAATCGTAGTCCCCGCACATGCGGGGGTGATCCTAGGCCACTTCCGCCCGGTTTTTTCGAAGCTTGGTAGTCCCCGCACATGCGGGGGTGATCCCTGCTGACTGTGATCTGCCCTAATCTTATTCGTGTAGTCCCCGCACATGCGTGGGTGATCCTGCACCTCAATTTCGGAGGCTTCCAAATCCTGTGTAGTCCCCGCACATGCGGGGGTGATCCTTCCATGTCTTCACTTTACACGAGGCAGCGGTTGTAGTCCCCGCACATGCGGGGGTGATCCCCAATGTCGTAGCCATATCCGCATGTTGAAGTTGTAGTCCCCGCACATGCGGGGGTGATCCTTGTTTTTTTAATCATTTAAAATGTCTCCTTTCGTAGTCCCCGCACATGCGGGGGTGATCCTGTCCAAGCCCCCGCTTGCGCTGATCACGTATCGTAGTCCCCGCACATGCGGGGGTGATCCCGTTGTGTCACTGGTGGGGACGGTGGCAAAAGCGTAGTCCCCGCACATGCGGGGGTGATCCCAGCCTGCACCACTACAAGATCGAGGGGAAAGCGTAGTCCCCGCACATGCGGGGGTGATCCTCCTTGGCTTTTTGAAACAAGGGGAGGAAAGGAGTAGTCCCCGCACATGCGGGGGTGATCCCCCGGTGAGCCACTACAACGTGGATATCTGCGCGTAGTCCCCGCACATGCGGGGGTGATCCGCTTACTGTGAGCCCGTTGCTGTAGTCCTCTCCGTAGTCCCCGCACATGCGGGGGTGATCCGATGCCATAGAAGAATTAGAAGTGGTCATCAAAGTCGTCCCCGCACATGCGGGGGTGATCCTCAAGTCACCGGCGAGCTGGGGTCCTTTACCCAGTAGTCCCCGCACATGCGGGGGTGATCCTTCAACTTCGTACTTTTTCATGTTTCTGCATCCGTAGTCCCCGCACATGCGGGGGTGATCCCTTTGGCCGCAGCGGGGAGCCTTTCAGCAGGTTGTAGTCCCCGCACATGCGGGGGTGATCCCTGAGATGCTGGGCGTAGATGGTGGCTGTGCCGGTAGTCCCCGCACATGCGGGGGTGATCCCCGGGCGTTGTGGCGGCGGAAGTCATCCGGGGAGTAGTCCCCGCACATGCGGGGGTGATCCCTACACCGATCCGGACGGCCAGCAGTGGATTGCGTAGTCCCCGCACATGCGGGGGTGATCCCTTCCTCCAACTTGCAGCGGGGGAAGTACCGGCGTAGTCCCCGCACATGCGGGGGTGATCCTCTATGTGAGTAGCACGAAGCTGTAAAGCATAGGTAGTCCCCGCATGAGCGGGGGTAAGATCCCAGCGAACTACTTTCTAATATCCCCTGCCTGACCGGGTTTTCTGCACTGTTTTCAGAAAGCCTTTTTCACCAATACATTCCTCTCTTTCAAAAACGAAAGGGCCTGTTGTCCAGTTCCGGCAGACAGCAGGCCTTTTCGTTTGGAAAATAAATTATTTGGGAAAGGGCAAAAGAATTTGCAACTGGTTCCATATATGAGGAAAAAGCGACGGATTCCCGCCGCTTTTCATTTCAATGCTCCTATGCATGCAGCTGCACTTTTAGTTCGTCCAACAGCAGTTGGGCAATCGGGGAAAACACCTGATACTTTTTCCAAATCACATATATTTTGGTTTCCAGAGGGGGCTCCAATGGCCGAAAGCACAGACCGCTGCCGGGGCTGGTATCAACCAAATGATCAAACATAAGTAGATAGCCCAGCCCTTCCTTTACAAAAACCGAACCGTTATAGGCCAGATTTACCGTACCGGAAAGATTCAACGTATCTGCTTTTTCACCGCACCATCGGGAAATGTCAAATTTCATCCCCTGTGCCGAACAGATTAAAGGAAGCCCCATCAGATCGTTGATGCAGATAGATTCTTTTTTGGCAAGCGGATCCTCCCTTTTCATCACAAGCCCCCAGCGATCCGTTCCGGGCACTTCTAAATAGTTGTACTTGGAAAGATTGGGTGGTTCGGCAATCACTGCAAAATCAATCAGTCCCCGGTCTAACCGTTCTACCACCTGTTCGGTATTTCCGCTGGTAAGATGATAACGGAACAGCGGGTATTTTTTCTTGAATATCTGAATCGTCTTAGCCAGATATTTGATTTGGTAGGATTCCGCACATCCGATCTGCACGTCACCGCCGGTAAGGTCATCCAATGCTTTAAACTCATCTTCCGTCTTATCCACCATATCCAGAATATCTTCCGCCCGTTTTCGCAGCAGCATCCCTTCATCCGTCAGGCTGAGGCTGGTACTGCCACGGCGGAAAAGTTTTCTTCCAAGCTCCTGCTCCAAGTCCTTCATCTGTTTGGATAAAGTGGGCTGAGAGACATGCAGTGTTTCCGCAGCCCGAGACATATTTCCGGCTCTTGCAATCTCTAAGAAATAGCGTAAGACACGGATCTCCATAGACGCATTCTCCTTTTATGGTTCTTGCATTTAGTATACATAGCCGTGATATTCCTGTCAAGAATATCACGATATAGAATATAAATATTGGACATATCACGCTTTTGCGTTTACAATAAAAGCGTAGGAGGTGCACCAGAATGGCAGAAGCATCCGATACGCTTGCACTGATTTATCAGAACCTACAGGACGCCGGCTGCGACATACAAACAACAGAGGATTGTATGTCTTTTGCAAAAAACGGAAACTTAAAAGGAATGTTGCCGATCCTTCAGCAGTATCGAAAGGCGTTGCTTGGCTCGGTAAGATTGGGGCAAAAAAAGATCGATTGTCTGGATTACCTGATTTATACAATCCAAAAATAAATGATTTAGGGGGTGCCATTGCTAAATATAACTTTATTTCAGCAATCCCGCCGGTATCCTGTTGATGAAAACAGGATACAAAACACAATCCAACGACACAGATTGAATGGAGGAATTCTCAGATGGAAGAAAAATTGATTTTGACACAGGAATGGGATAAAACGTTCCCCCAAAGCGACAAGGTGGATCACAACAAAGTGACCTTCCACAACCGCTACGGTATCACCCTGGCAGCAGACGTCTACAAGCCCAAGAGTGCAGAAGGCAAATTGGCCGCCATCGCCGTATGCGGCCCCTTTGGGGCAGTGAAGGAGCAGGCCGCCGGCCTGTACGCTCAGACCATGGCGGAGCGTGGTTTCCTGACCATGGCCTTTGACCCTTCCTTTACCGGCGAAAGCGGCGGCCAGCCCCGGTATATGGCGTCCCCGGACATCAACACCGAGGATTTTCAGGCGGCAGTGGACTATCTCTCCCTGCGGGATGATGTGGACCCAGAGAAAATCGGGATCATCGGCATCTGCGGCTGGGGCGGCATGGCCCTGAATACGGCGGCGCTGGACACCCGGATTAAGGCCACGGTGGCCTCCACTATGTACGACATGGCTCGTGTAAACGCCAACGGCTATTTTGATGCAGAGGACAGCGAGGCTTCCCGGTATGAAAAGAAAAAAGCCCTGAATGCACAGCGGCTGGAGGACTACAAAAACGGCTCCTATGCCCTTGGCGGCGGCGTGGCGGAACAGGTGCCGGAGGACGCCCCCTTCTATGTGAAGGATTACCACAACTATTACAAGACCCAGCGGGGTTATCATGCCCGTTCCCTGAACTCCAACGGCGGCTGGAATGTTACCGGCACCATGTCTTTTCTAAACCAGCCCATCCTCCGGTACAGCAATGAAATCCGCTCTGCTGTGCTGATCATCCATGGCGAAAAGGCTCATTCCTGCTACTTCAGCAAGGATGCTTATGCCGCCATGATGAAGGGCAACCCCAATCCGGAGAACAAGGAACTGCTCATCCTCCCCGGTGCGGTGCACACCGACCTGTATGACAAGATGGACGTGATTCCCTTCGATAAGATGGTGGAGTTTTTCCGTAAATTTATGTAAGAAGGGATTTCTATGCATAAGGTTATAAACATCTTGAACGCAGGGCGGTCATGCTCAACAGCTACTTTGAAATATTCCTATCTGGAAAAGCGGGTGTTTTGATTCTGCGCTGACCGAGGAGAAAAAGGTTCCGCTTCCGGAACAGAAGGGAAGGGAAGAGCATGCATGGTATTGATTTGAACAACGGAAAAAACGGTTCTGCCCCTGTGATACGGTTAAACAGCGGGTATGATCTGCCGGTGGTAGGGCTTGGAACCTATGCCCTGCACGGAAGCACCTGCACCAATGCGGTGATAGCCGCCATCCAAAGCGGCTACCGTCTGATTGATACCGCATCCTTCTACGGAAACGAACGGGAGGTAGGACAGGGCGTCCGCAGATCCGGTGTGCTGCGAGAAGAAATCTTCGTGCAGACCAAGCTGTATCCCAACCAATACGGTCATGCCGCCAAAGCCATTGACGAAGCGCTGAAAAAGCTGGACATCGGCTACATCGACATGATGCTGCTGCACCATCCCGCTTCCAACGATGTGGCGGCATACAAAGCCATTGAAAAAGCCATCCGGGACGGGAAGGTGCTAGGGGTTCGGCCCAGTATCAACGATGTATAACGAAAAAGCCATCCGGGACGGGAAGGTGCGCTCCGCCGGCATCTCCTGCTACTATATTCGGGAGACGGATTCCTTCCTCCCCAAAGTTTCTGTCAAACCGGCGCTGATTCAAAATGAAATCCACCCGTATTATCAGGACAGTCCGGTGGTGGAGCATATTCAGGATAAAGGAATTGCCGTTCAGGGATGGTATCCCCTGGGCGGGCGGGGCTATACCGGGCCGATGTTCCACAACCCGGTGCTGCAAAAGATTGCCGCAGCCCACGGAAAATCGGTGGCACAGGTGATTCTTCGGTGGAACCTGCAAAAGGGCGTGTGCGTTATCCCCGGCTCCAGCAACCCCGATCATATCCGGGAGAACATCTCTATTTTTGATTTTGAACTGTCCAAAGAAGAGATGGAGCAGATTGCTGCATTGGAAAAGCACGAAAAGCATGATTGGTACTAAACGATGGAGCGCAATAAGGCAGTGAAGATTCTCTGAAGAAAATGTGTACGATCTGCTTTATTGATAAGCCCAATCAGGTCAAATCCAATAAATACACCGAATGGGATTGTTGACCGCAAAAGAAATGCGTCACGAGAAGCTTTAAATGTAAAATTGGAAAAATTGTTCCGGAATTTCAATGTGAATGCAGAATAAAACGCCAAAAAGAAAACGTCCTGCAAGCTGAAATCACATCAGCTTTACAAGACGTTTTCCTGGTGCGGAGAACAGGACTTGAACTGCATCAAGGCCAAAATCCCTTGGTTTTATGAGGGTTTATCGGCAGAACAAACAGTTTACTGCACCACAAACTACACCATTTTCGAAGAACCGTTTTTCCTAATTTTACCCATCCATTTTAAGGAATCCGAAGGGCCTATTGTCTGTTCATTACAGATGATAGGCCTTTTCTTTGCCATATCATCTCACCTTATGCACCTTCGGACGCAGTTTTCTGCGGTCAGGTTGCCGCCGCTTTTTGGCAAAATCTCCGGATTAAAATAAGAGCAGGTTTATGCAAATAATTTCTCCAATGTAACAAGTACGCCGTCTTCTTCATTGGAAGGACAGATATATTTTGCCGCATTTTTTACATTTTGAGGCGCATTGTCCATTGCATAGCTGTAGCCGCAATACTGTAACATCTCGATATCGTTGCCCCCGTCTCCAAAGGCGGCGCACTGTTCCGGGGCGATTTTCCATCGCTGAACAAGCCGTTTGAGGCCGGACGCTTTGTGGCAACCCGGCACGATCAGATCAATCGAGCCGTGGCCGCTTGTGGTGGGCTCCACTTTGCCTTTAAGGCGTTCCCGAAACATATCGTAATACGCATACGTTTTTTCTTCCGGAACTGTGGGCGCAAATTTCAGAATCTGATCCTTTACTTCTTTGAAATCATCCACCCACTGCAAGCGATGGTAATAGATACTGGTCAGGTCGAAAAATGCCTGGCTGACCGTTCCACGCTGGCAGTATGCGCTGTTGACGCCGCACAGTACATTTCGCACCTCGGGATATTCACGGCATACATCAATCACCAAGTCAACCGTCTCCTTTGGCATATTCGCCGTGAACACCAACTCCTGCCGGTCTTTTACAAATGCCCCGTTTTCCGCTACAAAGGATAATTCATCCGAATAACCGGAGAACAGATCCCTTAATTGGTAATACTGGTTCCCGCTTGCCACCACGAAGCGGCAGCCGGAATCGTTCATCCGGGATAAAATGCGCTGGAATCGTGGTACATCATAGGTGTAATCGGATCGGACAAAGGTGCCGTCCACATCAACCGCCACCATTTTTATTTCAGGCTTCATGTTGTCCTCCTTTCCTGGAATCTATTACGGAATCCAACGATAATTTGGTTCCTTTAGTATTATTATAAAACAACTCAATGGCGTTATGCCAGTGCCACGGAACAAAAGGCTCCCGATAGGAATCCAACTCAGCTCGGGAAGCAAGATAGGGGAAATTAGGAGCAGCGTAGGGGAG
>CASDQY010000081.1 GCA_949282975.1 uncultured Oscillospiraceae bacterium
CGGACAGATCCCGGCCCCCATGCAGAGCTTGAAGAATTAACCGGAAGTTTTTGATAAAACTTTTTTCAAAAAGTTTTTCGGGGTGCAGGGGTGAAACCCCTGCAAGAATCCTTAAAAGGCTAAAGGAGTCTTAGGCAGGGCAATCTTGTAGCCCTGGTTGGTGGATGCCGAAACCGGGATCCGCCCGGTTCCATGGCCGCAGGCCGGGAAACGGGTCGAGCTGGAAACAGCCCAGTCATATTGCAATTATGCCCTCTGTGTCAGCCACAGGGGGTTTGTTGTTGGAAGGGGAAAGGACGGTTTCCGGATTGACCCGGCTGGTTGCTGGCGCAACAGCGCCGGGAGCATTCCGCCGCAGACTTCCACCAGCTATGGCTACAGGGGCGCTCTGCCTAAGACCCTTTTCACCCTTTAAGAATTCTTGGCAGGGGCTTTGCCCCTTGCAACCCCACCAGTTTTTTGTAAAAAACTGGACTAAAAACTTTTAAGTCAATCTCCCTAAAACTTTCCCCCGCCCCTTCCTTCGAATGGGCACAAATGTCAATGGGAGTCACGCCCCGGGTATGCTATAATAAAGCTAATTTCCAACCCTCTTTTAGAAAGGATACAGTATGATTCACGTTTCGGATGTCAGCATCAATTTTGATGGACAAGATCTTTTTAAAAACGTCAACCTGAAATTTTCCGAAGGAAATTGCTATGGCATCATCGGCGCCAACGGAGCGGGAAAATCCACCTTCCTGCGGATTCTTTCCGGGGAACTGGAGCCCGGCAAGGGGGAGGTCATCATTGATCCCGGCCAGCGGATGAGCGTCCTCAAGCAGGATCATTTCGCTTTCGACCCCTACCCCGTTCTGGATACCATCGTCATGGGGAACCAGCGGCTGTATCAGGTGGAGCAGGAGAAAAACGCCCTTTACGCCAAAGAGGACTTTACCGAAGAGGACGGCAACCTGGCCGCCGAGCTGGAAGCGGAGTACGCCGAATTAGGCGGCTGGGACGCAGAAACCGACGCCGGCAAACTCCTTCAGGGATTGGGGCTTTCTCTGGATCTTTTGCCCCAGCAGATGAGCGCCCTTCCCGCCAAGGATAAGGTAAAGGTGCTTCTGGCCCAGGCCCTGTTTGGCCAGCCGGACATTATTTTGCTGGACGAACCCACCAACCACCTGGATGTGGCCAGCATTCACTGGCTGGAAGAATTTTTGATGGATTATCCCGGCACGGTCATCGTGGTGAGCCATGACCGGCATTTTCTCAACAACGTCTGTACCCATATCTGCGATATTGACTACAACAAGATCAAGATCTATGTGGGAAACTACGACTTCTGGTACCAGTCCAGCCAGCTCATCCAAAAGATGATCCGGGACCAGAACCGGAAAAACGAAGAAAAAGCCAAAGAACTTCAGGCCTTTATCCAGCGGTTTTCCGCCAACAAGAGCAAATCCAAGCAGGCCACTGCCCGGCGCAAGCTGCTGGATAAGCTGACGGTGGAGGAAATGCCCGCTTCTTCCCGGCGGTATCCCTTTGTGGCCTTTACCCAGGACCGGGAAGTGGGCAAGGAAATCCTCACCGTGGAGGACATTACCTGCTCGTTGGAAGGGGAAACGGTGCTGGACGGCATCTCCTTCCGGGTAAACAAAGGGGACAAAATTGCCTTTGTGGGAGAAAACGACCGGGCGGTAACCGCTTTGTTTGAGATTCTTACCGGGAATCTGGCCCCGGAGCAGGGCAGCTTTAAATGGGGGGTCTCCACCAGCCAGAGCTATTTCCCCAAAGACAATACCGCTTTCTTTGAAGGCAGCGACCTTTCCATCATTGATTGGCTGCGGCAGTATTCCACCGATGACACCGACACCTATCTGCGCAGCTTTTTGGGCAAGATGCTCTTTTCCGGCGAAGAAGTCACCAAGCCGGTGCAGGTGCTGTCCGGTGGGGAAAAGGTGCGGTGTATGCTCAGCCGGATGATGATGAAGCAGGCCAATGTGCTGCTGTTGGATCAGCCCACCAACCACCTGGATTTGGAATCCATCACGGCTTTAAACAACGGCCTTACCGCCTTCCCGGGCATTGTCCTCTTCGCCAGCTACGACCACGAATTTGTCCAGACCATTGCAAACCGGATCATGGAGCTGACTCCGGAAGGGAAGCTGATCGACCGGCAGTGCAGCTATGATGAATATCTGGAATGGCGGCTGGGGGTGGAGGCAGATTGAACCTTTTTGAACTGCCTTCCCGCCTCCCTTTGGAGGAAGAAACCCGGCAGCTTCTGGCTGCACCCGGTGTGCGCATCGAACGCATCCTTTCCGGCGGGCAAACCTCTCCGGAAGGATTTTGGTATGACCAAAAGGAACATGAATGGGTGACCATTCTGGATGGGGAGGGGGAAGTTGCCTACCCCGACGGACGCAGGGTGCGGCTGAAAAAAGGGGACACCCTGCTGCTTCCCGCCCACCAAAAACACCGGGTGAGCTATACCAGCACCCCCTGCCTTTGGCTCTGCGTTTTTTATCCCAATTTACAGGAGGAACCCCGATGAATGATCCGCTGATTGCCCGTATCAATGAGCTCACTGCCCTCTCCCGCCGGCGGGAACTGACCCCCGCCGAACAGCAGGAGCGTCAGCAGCTGCGCAATGAGTACCGCCGCCGCACCCGGGAAAATCTGAAAGCCCAGCTTCGCCAAGTCAAACTGGAAAAATAATTACAATACGTATATTTTTAAGATAAAATTACAAAACAGCAGATTTTTCTTTGGCGAGACTTCTGTTGTTTTGTATTATTTTTTAGAAAAAATACAAATAGGATTTATTTGCGGGGAGAGGGAGCAGATTTCACAGCATTGTCACAGAGGGACGGGACCCAGGCGGTTGTGAAAAACCCTCTGTCATGCTATAATGATTGCCAAAGGCAATCATTACGGTTCCCACTTTGCCGCCAAAAAGCAAAGGCGGCATTTCGCCTGGCGGCGAAAACCAGTGGAAACCCAACGGGTACTTTATAGTATAATGATTACCAAGGCCAATCATTACGGTTCCCCGCTCCCCGGGATTTCTCCCTGCGGCCCCATCAGGAACCGTCAAAAATAACATCCGGAAAAGGAAGGCGCTTTATGAATTCAGCCATGGTACAAAAACTGCAAAAGCGGTATTACCGCAAAGCGGTGGGGGCTACCTCCCTGGCTTTGGTGGGCTACTGCATTTTGATTTTGTACCTGCAATGGTTTTGTTTGCGGCTGGGCGCTCTTTGCTGGTCTTTGGGGGAGATACTCAGCGGTACGCTGGGGGAAAATGCTTTTTGGCTGGGGTACCGCAACGCTGTGGCGGATCTGCAGAGCAGCGAATGGTACTTTGCCCTTTCTCAGATGATACTCATTCCCCTGTGCATGACGGTGGCGGGGTGGAAATGCCGCCGGGATACCGGCGCCATTCCCAAACTGCTGGCAGGCAAAACCGATTGGAAGCGGTTGGGATTGGCGGCGGTGGCAGCGGTTTTCTGCTTCAGCATCTGCCAGCTTTTTACCTATCTTTGGAATATGATGTTTGGCGTCATGGGGCTGCCGGCGGCGGAAATCCCCACGGTGAACTGGTCTTTGGGGGATCCCTGGCGGACCCTGGTGCTGACTGTGTTCATCAGCCCGGTGGTGGAGGAATACCTGTTTCGAGGCGTGCTGTTGAGTCGGCTGCGGCCTTACGGGGACAGTTTTGCCATTGCCGCTTCCACGGTGCTCTTTGCGCTGATGCACAACAGCCTGCCCCAGCTGTTTTTAGCCCTGGGCGTGGGGGCGGCGCTGGGATGGCTTGCGGTGCGCACCGGTTCGCTGCGCACCGGAATCTTGCTGCATATGCTGGTAAATCTGTTGAACTGGGGTCAGTTGATGCTGTTGGACCAGGTGGCCAATGTAAACTTCGGGTTGCAGATTTTTTGGCTGGTGGCGTTTACCGTCAGCGGCGGAGCGCTGATCCATCTTTATGGCCGGGGAAGGCTGAACCTGGAATTTGCCCCGCCGAAAATTTCCATTCCCCATCCATGGATTCGCTTCTTCCTCCACCCCGGGGTGATTTTAGTGGCGGGTTACTGCCTTTACCGGTTGATTCTGGCGATTTGAGGGAAATATATGGTTGGAACAGAGAGCTGCTTTTGAGCGGCTCTCTTTTTTAATGGCTGTCTTTGGCGCCGCCTGGAACCCCCTTTTTCCCTGAGACAAAAAACAAAATCCCCTCCCGGAGGGGAGAGGATTTTATCACTCGCTTTGGATTAGTAGCAGACACCCTGAGCGATCATGGCGTCGGCCACTTTCTTGAAGCCGGCAATGTTGGCGCCGTTGACCAGGTTGCCGGGGCAGTCATATTCCACAGAAGCATTGTAAGCGTTGTGGAAGATGTTCTTCATGATTTCCTGCAGCTTGGCGTCCACTTCTTCGAAGGTCCAGCTCAGGCGGGCGGAGTTCTGGCTCATTTCCAGGCCGGAGGTGGCTACGCCGCCGGCGTTGGCAGCCTTAGCAGGCCCAAACAGCACGCCGTTTTCCTGGAACACAGCAATGGCTTCGGGGGTGGAGGGCATATTGGCGCCTTCGGCCACGGCCATCACGCCGTTCTGCACCAGAACCTTGGCTTCGTCGCCGTTGAGTTCGTTCTGGGTGGCGCAGGGCAGGGCGATGTCGCAGGGAATGGTCCAGATGCCGCGGCAGCCTTCATGATATTCGGCGCCGGAAACACGCTGAACGTATTCTTTGATCCGTCCGTGTTCCACTTCCTTGATCTGCTTGACCACATCCAGGTTGATGCCGTTGGGATCGTAGATATAACCGTTGGAGTCGCTCAGGGCAACCACTTTGGCGCCCAGCTGGGTTGCTTTCTGGGTGGCATAGATGGCTACGTTGCCGGAACCGGAAATCACCACGGTCTTGCCTTCGAAGGAGGTGTTCTTCATGCATTGGAGCATCTCCTGGGTGAAGTAGCACAGGCCGTAGCCGGTGGCTTCGGTACGCACCAGGCTGCCGCCGAAGGTCAGGCCCTTGCCGGTGAGCACGCCGGTAAATTCATTGCGCAGCCGCTTGTACTGGCCGTACATAAAGCCGATTTCCCGTCCGCCTACGCCGATGTCGCCGGCAGGTACGTCGGTGTCGGGACCGATATGCTTGCACAGCTCGGTCATGAAGCTCTGGCAGAAGCGCATGATTTCCATATCGCTCTTGCCCTTGGGATCAAAGTCGGAACCGCCTTTGCCGCCGCCCATGGGCAGGGTGGTCAGGCTGTTCTTGAAGATCTGTTCAAAGCCCAGGAATTTCACCACAGAAGCGCAGACGCTGGGGTGCAGGCGCAGACCGCCTTTGTAGGGGCCGATTGCGGAATTGAACTGGCAGCGGAAGCCCCGGTTTACCTGAACCTTGCCGTTGTCGTCCACCCAGGACACCCGGAACTGAATGAACCGTTCCGGCTCTACCAGGCGTTCAATGACGCCGTACTGTTCGTAGCGGGGATCCTTTTCCACCACCAGTTGCAGGGATTCCAGCACTTCTTCCACGGCCTGCAAAAATTCGCTTTCGCCGGGGTTTCTCTGCTTGACCTGCTCCATGACTCGCTGCATATAGCTGTTTGTGATTGCCATTGCTGATTGCCTCCTTCAAACGTTCCATGTGAAAGGTTAAAAAAGAAAGTCCCTGGAGAGTTTTTTTCAATATTCCGGGGGAAATCCTGCAATTTCCTTTTTAAATTAGGAAATTTCCCCTTTCAACATCCTTGTAAATTATACCAAACCTACTTTTGAATTGCAACTCATTTCGCTTTTTCTTTAAAAAACAGGGCGGTACTTTCAATATTTCTGTGAAAGCAGGCTGTTTTCTTAATAAAATAATGTGGAATTCCAACTCAATCCTGCAAAAAGGACAAAAAGCCAAAGAAATGCCGCCGGGTTTGGCCGGCTTTTCGTGCAGCGCCGGGGGGCAAAAGTTTCAAATTAAAAGCCGCCGGCGGCGGTGTGATCCGGTTTGGAAGCCAAACCGGTTTTTGAAATTTCTCTTTTTTGAAAAAACTTCTTTTCTTCTAAGAAAAATCTGGTATAATAGTAGCGATATCGGAAAAACGGAGGGGAAGGAAGAGTTGGATACCATGCCGGTTTGCGGCCGCTTTGCTCCCTCTCCCAGCGGCAGGATGCATTTGGGCAATCTCCTCTGCGCACTGATTGCCTGGCTGAGCGTGCGCAGTCAAAACGGGAAGATGATCCTGCGCCAGGAGGATCTGGACGCCATGCGCTGCCCCCTCTCGTATGCCGAGTTGATTGAAGAGGACCTGCGCTGGTTCGGCTTGGATTGGGACGAAGGGGGTCTGGAAGGAAGGGGCCCTCATGCCCCCTACCTGCAGAGCCGCCGCAGCGAACTGTACCACTTTTATCTGGAGCAGCTGGACAAAAAGGGCCTGCTTTACCCCTGCTTTTGCAGCCGGGCCCAGCTTCACGCCGCCAGCGCCCCTCATTTGGAGGACGGTCAGGTGCTTTACGACGGCCGCTGCCGCCGGCTTACCCCGGCACAGGTTGCGCAGAAGCGCCAAACCCGCTCGCCCGCCATGCGGGTGCGGGTGCCGGAGGAAACGGTGGCCTTTACCGATCTGCACTACGGCCGGGTGGAGCAAAACCTTGCCACCCAATGCGGGGACTTTATCCTTCGCCGCAGCGACGGGGTGTTCGCTTATCAGTTAGCGGTCACGGTGGACGACGGGCTGATGGGGGTAACCCAGGTGGTCCGGGGAAGGGATCTGCTTTCCTCCACTCCCCGGCAGATCTGGCTGCTGAACCAGTTGGGCTTTCCGGTTCCCCAATACGGCCACATTCCCCTGCTGCTGGACGAAACCGGAAGCCGCCTTTCCAAGCGGGACCTGTCCCTGGATTTGGGGGAGCTTCGAACCCGGTTTGGCCGTCCGGAGCCTATTTTGGGCAAGCTGGCTTACGCCGCCGGTCTGCTGGACCGCCCGGAACCGGCTTCCGCCCGGGAGCTGATCCCTGTGTTTTCCTGGGAGAAAATTCCCAAAACCGATCTTTACTGCCCGAAAGGGCTTCGGATGGAATAGGAAAAAACCGTTCCTCCCCATCTTTGCGAAATTTGATATGGTAAGCGGCAGGGCGGCGGAAAATTGGCTGCCTGCCAAAGAAAGGGTCAACGCCATGAAGAACAAAAAGGTCAACTATATTATCATCGGAATCTGTCTGGTGATTATGCTGGTCACGCTCTTCCTCACCGACAGTCCCCAAAACCTGTGGAATGCGCTCTGCACCGCCAATCCCCTCTGGCTGCTCTGCGGTCTGGGGTGCATGCTGGCTTACTGGCTGCTGGAAACCCGGGCGCTGTTTTTGGTGATCGACGGACTGCGCAAGGTGTCCGGCTCCAAGGGAAGAAAGCTGAAGCCTACGGAATGCCTGCGGGTAAGCATGGTGGGGCAGCTTTTTAACTGCATCACCCCCTTTGCCAGCGGCGGCCAGCCCATGCAGGCCTATATGCTCAGCAAGTACGGCCAATCGGTGGGCACGGCCTCCAGCGCTTTGCTGGCCCGGTTCATCGTCTATCAGTTTGTGTTGACGGTGTATTCCGTGGTGGTGCTGGTGTTTAAGTTCACCTTCTTTTTGGAGCAGGTGTCCGGCTTTGTGACCATGATTATCATCGGGTTTGTGATCAATACTGTCGTCATGGCCTTTTTGATTGCCGTGGGCTTTTTCCCAAAACCCACCACCAAGCTGCTGCTGGCCCTGCCCGGGCTGCTGCATAAAATGCACCTCTGCCGCCGCCCCGGCAGATTGCACCGCCGGATCACCAAGGAGCTGGACAGCTTTTACACCGACTTCCACGCCATTCGCCACAATATGCGGATTTTGATCCGTCCCGCCATTGACAGTGCGGTACAGCTCACCGCCTATTTTTCGGTGGCTTTCTTCGTTTGTATGTCCCTGCAGAATAGCCAGGGGGTGGATTGGTTCACCATCATCAGCGCAGCGGCTTTTGTGCTGATGTTTTCCTCCTTCATTCCGCTGCCCGGCGGCAGCGGCGGCGCCGAGATCAGCTTTTACGGGCTGTTCTTTATCTTCTTCCCGGGGGATACGGCCAGCGTGGGCATTGCCCTGTTGCTGTGGCGGTTCTTCACCTTCTATCTTCCCATGATTGTGGGGATGCTGATGATGTATCTGGACCCCGATTCCAAGCAGGCCAAAAAGCATATGGAGCAGATGGAGGAAGAAAAACAGCTTGAGGAAGCATTGGAAGAACAGAAAGAACGGCAGAAAGAAATTCAACAAAAATGAGCAAAGCGTCCTTCCGGATACGGGAGGACGCTTTAGATTGTCGAAAAAGGATTTACAATCTCCTTCGTTACTTTTTGCATAAACCCCTCTGCGGATTGCCTGCAATCGGCCTTACCCTGTAGAGGAAAAAAAGAGAAACGTCAGGACAAAGGCTTCCCCCTGTGGGGGAAGCTGTCGCCGCAGGCGACTGATGAGGGGAAAAAGGAAAATTTCCCACCGGCGCAAACTATGACGAACAGCAAAAACTGTCTGCTAGATTTTCCCGAG
>CASDQY010000082.1 GCA_949282975.1 uncultured Oscillospiraceae bacterium
CGCTGCTGCCGGGATAGGTAAAGGAAACTTTCAAACATTCCATCTTCGACATGAGCATTCCTCCAAACAAAAACTCCGTTTTCTGCCACGGACACGCCGGGGAAAACGGAGTACAGCTACCAGGAAACGCTCTGCGCCCAATGGGGCAGGCCAACGCCGCCGCAGTATGTTGCGGCCCGGTAATCTCCAAAAACCACGACGAATCCCCGCCCGAAACCAGGCGGTAAACGACTGTGCTGTGGTGGTGATTACTCATTGCGCATGGCGGTGAAAGTTCCCTTCTTTCTTCAATTTCTTTGGACAGGATAGCATGTTTTGGAAAAAATGTCAAGGAGAAAAAGAAAACCCGGCCTGGGGTGCAGGCCGGGGAAACTGATTGCTCAATGGGTTTGAGGCGGGTCAAACGGTTGTGTAAAATCAGTGACAATCTGCCGGTTGGCGCAGGGAGGGGAATAAACGAATCGGTCCATATGATTTCCCTGAAAATAATAGTGAGGCGGCTGTTTGGGATAAGCGGCCTGGAAACTGTCCACTAAAATCAGTTTTACCTTCATCTTTTCCGGAATCAAGCTTTTGATATACACGCTGGCCTGCTGCCCGGCTTCCACGCCGGGACGGCTTTCCGCCAATCCCGCCAGATTGGGGGTGAGCTCCACAAAAATACCGTAGTTTTCAATGGAACGGACGATTCCCGCCACCGTTTGGCCGGGGGAAAAAGCGGCGGCGTTTTCTTCCCAGGTGCCCAACAGCTCTTTATGGGTCAGGCAGAGCTTGCCCTGGTGGTCGAAGCCCCGGACCACCGCCAAAATATCCTGCCCAACCCAAAACCGATCGGAGGGATGGGAGATCCGAGACACGGAAATGGCGTCGATGGGAATCAGGCTGACAATGCCGCAGCCCACGTCCACAAAAGCCCCGAAGGGTTCCAGATGGGTGACCTTGGCGGGGATCACATCCCCCTGAGCGAGATGGGTGAGGTAATCCTCCATACAGTGTTGCTGGACGGTGCGGCGGCTGAGCACTGCCACCGGCTCCCCGGCATGGGTTTTGGTCATACCGGTAACCGCAAAGCAGACCGGCTTGTTCACCCGGGAGAGGATAGCGATGTCCCGCACCGTTCCTTCCCGGATTCCCAGGGCGCACTCCTCTTTGGGAATGATTCCCCGCATACTCCCCAGCTCCACAATCAAATTGTGAGCGGAATCGCACATCACCGCCCGAGCTTCCAGGATTTTGGGTTGTCCCACCGCCTGGAGTATCTGCTGACGGCTGAGTCCGGCCGCCGACGTGCGCATTCCTTCCGGCAAATAATCCGACATCCTATGACCTCCTTGGTTTTTTCTTCAAGGAAAGTATATGCAGCCAAACCGGAATTTAGACGGGGCAGGGAAAAACTTCGGCAGTGGGCTTTGGGCAAAAAGCGGCGCACCGGCCAAAATCAGCCGGTGCGCCGCAAAAATTATTTCGAGGATTTCTCCCGCTGTTCAAGAGGAATATAGGGGTGGCTCTTGGCCATAGACTTATAGGCAGGACGCATGATCCGCCGGTTGGTGAACATCTCCTCCATCCGGTGCGCCGCCCAGCCCGCCATCCGGGAGCAGGCAAAAAGCGGGGTGACCAAATCTTCGGGGATTTTCAGCATCCGGTATACCAGGCCGGAATACAGGTCCACATTGGCGCAGATGGGTTTGTCGGTTCCCTTCACCGTTTTCATCAGCTCCGGGGTCAGGGTCTCGATGGCGTCCAACAGGTTGAATTCCCGTTCAAACTCGGTGCCCACCGCCAGCTTTCTGGCGTTTTGCTTGAGAATCTTGGCCCGAGGATCGCTGAGAGTATAAACCGCATGGCCCATGCCGTAGATCAGGCCGGTGCCGTCTCCGGCTTCCTTTCGAATGATCTTGGTGATCAGGTCGGCCACTTCCCCACGGTCCTCCCAGTTTTTCAGGTTGTTTTTAAAATACTCCAACTGGTGAATGCACTTGATGTTGGCGCCGCCGTGACGAAAGCCTTTCAGGGAGCCGATGGCCCCCGCATAAGCAGAGTAGCAATCGGTGCCGGAGCTGGTAAGGCAGCGGCAGGTAAAGGTGGAGTTATTGCCGCCGCCATGTTCCGCATGGAGGATCATGCAGATGTCCAGCAACTTGGCTTCTTCATCGGTAAATTGCCGGTCCGGCCGAAGCAGGCTGAGGATGCTTTCGGCGGTGGACTGTTCCGGCACCGTGGGGTGCAGGATCATGGACTGATGTTCAAAATGGCTGATCTTCACCTGATACGCCTTGACCATAATATTAGGCAGCCGGGCAATGAGCTTTAAAGCCTTCACCATCTCGCTTTCCATGGTGAGGTCTTCCGCCAGATCATCGAAAGAATACAGGGCCAAAACGCTTCGAGCCAGCTTATTCATAATATTACTGGAAGGCGCTTTGAGGATCATGTCCTCAAAAAAGGTGGGTGGAATTTCGTGAAACTTCCCCATCAGGGTCATAAACCGTTCCAATTCGTCCTTGGTGGGAAGCTGGCCAAAGAGCAGCAGATATACCGTCTCCTCAAAGCCAAAGCGGCTTTCTGCCACACAGCCCGCTACAATGTCCTCCACATCAATGCCCCGATAGCTGAGCCGGCCTTCCACCGGTTCCCGCTCGCCTTCGTTGATCACATAGCCGTGTACATTACAGATATTGGTTAATCCCGCCAGCACACCCGTGCCGTCGGCATTGCGCAGGCCCCGCTTAACCGAATAAGCCTCGTACATTTTGGGGTCAATTTGATTGTTTTTTCGATATTCCTCACAGAGAGTGTGAATGGAACTTTCCTTGACATGTAAAGCATCCAGCTCCATTTTCACAAAATCATCTCCCTTTCTGCATTATTTCCTGAAACTTCCTGCATCCAATGCCTTTTATTTTACCACATATCGGGTTTGACGTCAAGTTTTATGCATTTCCCGGAAATCATTCCTGCAAAGTCGGAAAGGAGTTTCAGATGAAGCAAACAAAGCTGACCTTTTTGGGACTGGTTTTTGGTCTGTGTCTTTCAGGATGCCTGGCGATAGGGATTTCGGGTCAGCCATCCACGCAAACAGCTCCGGAAAGGATGGTTACCGTATCCCTTACCGAAACAGAACAGACCCTTTCCCTGCCGCTGGAGGAATATGTAACCGGAGTGCTGCTGGCGGAATTGACCCCTTCCCACCACCCGGACTGCTTCCGGGCCCTGGCGGTGGCAGTCCGGACCCTGGCGGTGCGAAACCAGGGAACCCTTTCCGACGATCCCAGTGTGTTTCAGGGGTACTGGACCGCCGAAACAGCATCTGCCCGGCTGGGCGACGCCTACCCCGCCGCCCTGGAACAAGCTCAGGCTGCCGCCCGGGACACGGCCGGATTGGTTTTGACCTACCAGGGAGAACCGGCGTTGACCGCCTATTTTGCCTGCAGCAGCGGGGCCACCTGCGCCAGCCAATGGGTGTGGGGCGGGTCATTGCCCTATCTCATGGGGGTGGACAGTCCCTGGGATACCGGCTCCCCCGACTATATTTCCCAAAAAACCTTTTCCCCGGAAGAATTGGAATCCTTGGGGCAAGGCGTGCCAAAAATCACTTCCCAGGCGGAAAACGGCTATGTTCTGACCATGGAATGGGGGGAGGAAATTCTGAACGGAGAACAGGCCAGACAGCGGCTGGGCCTGAAAAGCGGCTGCTTTACGCTGACGGAAGCCGCTGACGGAAGCATAACCGCCACCGTGTACGGTTACGGCCACGGTGTGGGCATGAGTGTTTACGGCGCTCAGGCCATGGCGTCGGAGGGCAAAGGCTGGGAGGAAATTTTGGCCTGGTTTTACCCCGGCTGCGAAATTCAGAAAAACTGAAAAAAGGGGATTGACAACCGAAAAGAGAATTGCTATAATAGTCAGGTACTTGCGGCGGTGCTGGAACAGGCAGACAGGCACGTTTGAGGTGCGTGTGTCATTGACGTGTGGGTTCAAGTCCCATCCGCCGCACCA
>CASDQY010000083.1 GCA_949282975.1 uncultured Oscillospiraceae bacterium
GTGCGGTCCATGGCGCCGCTGGAACGGCCCCGCCAAAAGTTTCCGCCCCCGACCACGATGGCGATTTGAACACCTAAATCCGCCGCCTTTTTAATGCTTTTGCCGATTTTTGTGATCACATCGAAATCCAGGCCGGTATCTTTGCTGCCGGCCAAGGCCTCGCCGCTGAGCTTTAAGAGAATGCGATGATATTTTAATGACATGATGATACTCCTTTGTTTTAAAATAAAGTCAACGCAATGAGAAATCCGAAGCGTTCAAAGAGAGATTTTTATTGTAATAGGGATCCCCATTTTGCAAAATTTCGGGCCACCGTTTTTGAAATTCACGAATCTCGCTTTGAAAACGAGCTATTTTTTCCGGAGTGTCTTCGTATCCTCTGGATTTAGATTCATAATGATACAGTTCAGCATAAGGGTTATAAACCACCAAATATCCGCAATGACGCACTTTCAGGCAGAAATCAATATCATTAAAAGCAACCTTTAATTCCTCCGTTAATCCCCCAGCTTTTACAAAAGCTTCTTTTTTCACCATCATACAGGCTGCAGTCACAGCACTGTAATCTTGCGCACAGATAATGCGGGAAAAATAACCATTTGCTGTTCTATCAGCACCGATAAACGTATGCCCGGCAATTCCACCAAATCCGATAACAACTCCGGCATGTTGAATGGTATCGTCTGCATAATACAGCCGTGCACCCACAATACCAACATCAGGGCGCATACAATACCCCAGCATTTCTTCTATAAAACTCGGATTAATCAATTCGGTATCATTATTTAATAATAAATAATAACTTCCGTTTGCATATCGTGTTCCAAAATTATTGATTTTTGAATAATTAAAATCGCCTTTATATTTCACCACATGCACAGAGGGTTCTTCTTTTGTAATTTTTTCATAATATTCGAACGTTTTTTCTTCTGTGCTGTTGTTTTCCACTATAACGAATTCGAAATTACGATAAGTGGCCTTTTTCAAAATCGTTTGAATGCATAGATCCAAATCTTCTATGTGGTCTTTATTGGGAATAATAATAGAAACCAAAGGTTTTTCCGGCCAATGATAATAGGTCCGGTATAAGCCAAGATATTCTCCATGTTCCACCGTTGCAGGAAGCCCCATTCGGTCATAGTGAGCCTGAACGGCACGCTTGCCGGCTTCAAACGCATACAACTTACTTTCCGGATTTTCAGCTGTAGAATCCATGTGGGCCCGCCAATGGTACAACACTTTTGGAATATGATAAATCAACTGAGCCTGCTCACAACAACGCCAAATAAAATCATAGTCCTGAGCACCATCAAATTCTCCTCGCAGCAATCCAACCTTTTGCTGCAAGCTTCGCTTTACCACACAAAGATGGTTAATATAATTCATGCTGCACAGCAGATCCGGATTGTAATCCGATTTAAAGTGAGGCTGAAAATAATTTTTCCCATCCATTGAGATTTTATCTTCATCAGAATAAATCAAATCAACATCCGAAAAACTGTTAATTGCTGCTGCGCACTCATATAATGCATCTTCCGAAAGGAGATCGTCATGATCCATAAAGACAAGGTAATCTCCATTGGCATTTTCAATGGCAACGTTTGTATTTTCGGCAATTCGTAATGGTATCTCATTATGAAACACACGAATTCGGCTGTCTTGAGCCGTAAAACGGCTCAAGATTTCCCGTAAAGGAGAATCGCTGCCACTTCCATCCGATAAGCACAATTCCCAATTTGAATAAGTTTGATTTTGGACAGAATGAATCATCTCCGCCAAATAATTTTCCGGCGTTTTATAAAGCGGCACAACGATGCTAAATTTGGGTCGCACAGCAAAGCTTTTTGTCCTTTGATTCTGCAATTGCTTTTTGGTGGGCAGATTTTTTAACCGCCATTCTTGATAATCAATGCTGCCGGGACCCTTGCCGGTAAGGCGTTCCGTTGCTCGAACAATAAAACGCTTCCAGCCATTTTTCCGAATATACTGGACTGCCGCTTTGGCATAATGGTGATTTGAAATATTTTTTAATGCTTTGATGGTTCGATAATAAAATGTTTTTTGAAGATTCCAATCTCGACGCAGTTTCTTCAAATTTAATTCTTCTTTTGTGACAAGATTTCCGGATCGAATCAGCAAAAACAACTGTTCAGATTCAGGAGAATCAATCGTTATCACAAAACCGCATTTATCCGAAAGTTCTATTTCACGATAAGCAGAAATAACATCACTTCGAGGTTTCCAAGAGATCTGGGACGGCACTTCTTTGCCATTTTTATCCTGTAACACTAAATCTACGGATGAATCTGAAACGGCCCATCCTCGTATGACTGGAATGCCCTTTTCAAAAGAAACTTCATCAATGCAATATTCTACCTGCTCACGTTCTTTTTTTAACTTGGAGACAAGAATGTCCAAACAAAGATGCCGTTCTCCATTCTCAGGTGAAATACAAAATATCTTCAATTTTTTGTAAGAATCCAGTTGCTCCGGCAAAGTCACCTGAAATGCATATTCCTTTTCAGCATTGGCGCCAATAAGCCTGAGGAAGGATCGAGCTTGCAAGTCGTCATAAATTTCAGCACTTTGTTTTAAAACAACATCATCTAAAGTAATTTCCACCGTATTATCATTTGGATTATCATTCCAAAACCATCCAAAAATAAGGAATTGATTGCGGTTCGTTAAATGGAATCGACATCGAATTACATTAAAATAATGTTCGATATCCATAGTAACAAATCCTCCTTTCAGCAAACTTCCAAATCAACCTTCAAAACTTTTATATGCTTCACATACTTCCGCCATATTCCCAATCATCTTCAAATGACCGTGATCCAACCACACCACACGATTGCACATCCGCTGGATCTGCTCAATGGAATGGCTGACCATAATGACGGTAGTGCCGCTTTCCAGCATATGATTGATGCGGTCTTCGCACTTGGCCTGGAACAAAAAATCCCCTACGGAAAGAATTTCATCCACAATCAAAATATCCGGGGTGACCATGGTTGCGATGGAAAAGGCCAATCGGGCCAGCATACCGGAGGAAAAGTTCTTAATCGGCACATCCTGAAAATTCTGCAATTCGGCAAAATCAATGATTTCATCGTACTTGCTTCGCAGGAAAGCCGGATTATGCCCCAGTACCGTACCGTTGAGGAAAACATTTTCCCGAGCGGTCAGATCCATATCAAAGCCTGCGCCCAATTCGATCAACGGAGCAATGCTGCCGTGAATGGCAACGCTGCCCTCGCTGGGAGCAAGAATGCCGCTGACCACCTTGAGCAGGGTGGATTTGCCGGCGCCGTTCAGGCCAACGATGCCGAACACATCCCCCTTATAAATATCTAAGCTGACATGATCCAGGGCCACAAATTTTTGAATTTGAAGCTGCCCCTTAATCTTTCGGATAAAGTATTCCTTAATATTGTCCACTTTTTCCGAGGCGAGATTGAAATTCATGGTGACATCCCGCACTTCTACCATTACTTGTTTTTGTTCCATGTTTCCCTCCTGCGGTCAGATATGCAGAATAAAGTTGCGCTGCAGTTTCTTGAAAACCAAACAACCAAGCAGCAGACTCACTACACCCAGCAGGAGGCAGACAATGTTTTCCTGCAAAGTCGGCAGAGTATTGTACATTAAAATGTTCCGGAAGTAATTCACAAAGTGATACATAGGATTGATATTTAAAATCCATTGAAGATCCCCTAAAATGCTGGCGGGATAAAAGATGGGGGTGAAATACATCCAGGCTGTCAGCACAACGCCGTAAAGATGCTCAATGTCGGAAAAATACACCACTGCCGCACTGAGCATCAGGCTGATCCCCAGACTGAACATAATCAGATAGGCAAAGCAAAGGGGAAACAGGGTAACGGTAATGGTAACGGGGGTTTGGGTGACTAAAAGGATGAAAATCAAAGCAATGCAGCTAAACCCCATGTTCACACAGCTGGAAAGAACCTTTTGCAGGGGAAAGATATATTTGGGAATATAGACTTTTTTAATAAGGGCCGCATTGCCGGTAATGGCTGACATGGAAACGCTGGTGCTTTCACTAAAGAAATTCCAGAGCAGCGACGCCGACAAATAATACACCGGAAAATTGGGAATCGCAAACCGGAAAAACCGGGAAAAGACGGCAGTCATCACCAGCATCATCAACAGCGGATTGAGCACGCTCCACAGCATCCCCAGCACACTGCGGCGGTATTTGACTTTAATATCTCTGGAGACCAGATTCATCAGCAGAAAGCGATATTTCATAAATACCGCCAGGGTCTTGTTCATCCAATCAACCTTTCGTCTTATCGTTCATTTCTTTCATGGAATCTTTCCATAGTATAGCACAGCAGCCCGGAGAAGTAAAGAAATTATTCCCAGCTGCTGTGCTGATTCTCATTCTAACTTACGCCTGGTGCGGCAAAAAGCAATGGCGTACACCTCTTGCACACCGTTTCGTTTTAACAAGCGGGCGCATTCCTTTAAGGTGCTCCCGGTGGTGACCACATCGTCCACCAAAAGGACCCGCTTCCCGGCAAAGGTCTCGGGGCAGCGCAGCCGCAGCCGCTGACGCAGATTTTCACGGCGCTGCCCGGCGGAAGAAAGGGTGTGCTGGCGGCGGGTGAACCGTTTCTTTTGCAGATAGCCGGACCAGCAAGGGATACCGGTGCTGCGGGAAAGCTGTCTGGCCAGCAAAACGGCGTGCTCCCCCTTTTCCCGAAAAGGGCCGGAAACGGAAGGCGCCGGCAGGATCAGATCCAGCGGCAGCAGCGTCCAGTCCTCTTCCTCCATCCAGGCGGCCATCATCCAGCCCATGGCCTCCGCCGCAGAAGGACGAGAACCGCTTTTGAGGGCCAGCACCGCCTCTTTTCCCCCATGATGGTAGTCTACCCTGGCAATTAAGCCGTCCAGCAGCCGTTCTTGGGAAGAACAGGCGCAGGGAGATTCGCCGCAAAGAGGACATTCCCAAAACCAGTGTTCCTCCGCCTGCCGGCTGCAGTCCGGGCAGCACCACTCCTCAAAGGGAAGGGCTTTTCCGCAAAAGGGGCAGTGCCGCCCAAACAGCAGAAACTGCAGATAGGCTAAAACCTTATTCCACACTCTTTAAGCTCTCCACCATGTCGATCTTCTTGAGCTTATAGTGCATGATAATATTCACCAGCAGGGCGAACACCGCCGTTAACAGGCCGGAGAATACAAAGCTCCAGACATCCAGCGAACGGTTGAACCGCACAACGTCAACCTCTACCGACTCCAGGATATACTGGGTCAGCGCAACACCCAAAAGCAGTCCCACCGCAATGCCGCAGAGGGTGCAGACGATGTTCTCCCGATAGACATAGGCGCTGACCTGGGAATCGTAAAAGCCAAGAACCTTGATGGTGGCCAGTTCCCGTTTCCGCTCGGCAATGTTAATATTGGCCAGGTTATACAGCACCACAAAAGCCAGGGCGCCGGCGCTGACGATAATGATAATCACCACATAGTTTAAGCTGGTAAGCATATCCTGGAAGCTGGCTTCCAAATCCGATACCAGACTCAGGCCTAAAATGCTGCCGGTGTCCATCAGCGCCTGGGAGATTGCTTCCCCATCGGCATCGTCGCTGAAGGTAAGATACAGGTTGGTATAGGAAGGCGCTTCCCCAAACACCTGCTGATAGTATTCGTCACTGAGGTAGATATAATTACCGGCATAGTTTTCGGTGAGGGCAGAAACCTTAATTTCCAAGGTGCTGCCGTCCCCCGGGTCAATCTGAATATTGTCTCCCGGTTGAACATTCAGCAGTTCCGCCAATTTTTCGTTGATGACGGCGCCATTGGAAGTTAAAGGAACGGTTTCTTTGGTGTCCTTATCCCGCAACACGATGTACTGCCGCATTCCGCCGGTACGTTGAGGAACCACCACGGTGGTGCTCACCAAAGTGTCCTCTCCCACACTGTCCACCGTGCGGCTGGCAAAATACATGGCGCTGTCTACCCCATCAATGGCCAGCACTTCGTCCTCCAAATCCTGGGCAGCGGCATCGTCCATATTGCTGGCGGTCACGCTGACGGCATCATAAACAAAGAGTTCCCCAAATTGCAGATCCAGAATACTGGTAATGGAATAACGAATGCCGAATCCGGCCATCAGCAGGGCGGTGCAGCCGGCAATGCCCACAATGGTCATCAGCACCCGCTTTTTATATCGGAAGAAGTTGCGCATGGTCACCTTCCAGGAGAAGGAAAGGTGGTTCCAAATGGGCTTGATCCGCTCCAGCAAAATCCGCTTGCCGGCTTTGGGGGCTTTGGGGCGCATCAACGCCGCCGGGTAACCCCGCATCTGCCCAAAACAGGCCAGCACCGCCGTTAAGCAGGTGCAGCCGATGCTCACCGCAGCACAGCCCAGCAGGTAATTCCAGTGAACCGGCGTCATGGCTTCCGGCAGAATATACATCATGCCATAAGCATTGAAGATCACCAGGGGGAAGAGCCATTCACAGAGCAGGACCCCCAGCACGCTTCCGGCAAAGCTGGCCAAGGAAGCGTAGATCAAATATTTTTTCATGCCGTCACGCCGGCTGTAACCCAAAGCCTGATAGGTGCCGATTTCGGTGCGGTGCTCCTCCACCAAACGGGTCATGGTAGTAAGACAGACCAAAATGGCAACTAAGATAAAGAACACCGCAAAGACGTCGGAAATCTTATCCACCCGAAGGGCGTCCTCTTCAAAATCGGAATAGCCGTTATAATTGCTGCGGTCCTGAATATACCAGTCCGGCGCTTCCAGGGTTTCAATCTCAGCCAAAGCATTGTCCAGCTGTTGCTGCCCTTCCTCCAGCTGAGTTTGTGCTTGCGCCGCCGCTTCATTATATTGGGCAAGCCCCTGGTCATACTCTGTCTGCCCCTGCTCCAACTGGGCCTGGGCTTCATCCAACTGCTGCTGACCGGATTCCCGCTGATCTTCCAGCAGGGCAACGCCGTCGTAATAGTCGCCCCAGCCCTGGGTAATCTGCTGTTGGGCCTGATTGATCAGCTCCATGCTGTCCGCCAGTTGCTGGGCTGCGGAAGACTGGATGCCGGAAATGGTGGTGGTCACCCGGTTCTGCAGCGTGTCGATCAAATCCTGAATGGCCTGTTTCTGTTGGTCAAAGGTAGCCTGCACGTCCTCGGTGGGCAAGCCCTGTTGTTCCATCTGATCAATGGCTTGCTGGCATTGCTGATCCAAATCCTCCAAGCGCTGTTCAAATTCGGCGATCAGGTTATCCACTTCCGATTGAACCATGGTCATTTGGGTGGTGGAAGAAGCCACATTGGCCTGGGCCACCGCCTGTTGCACGCTGAGTTGAATCTGCGCCTGTTCCAGCTGGGTTTTCGCTTCATTCAGGCTTTGTTCCCCCTGGCGGATTCCTTCTTCATACTGCTGGGTAGCCTGTTCCAGCTGCGCCCGGCCGGATTCCAGTTCCAGCCGCCCGGCTTCCAGCTGATCCCAGGCCTGCTGCAGCTGGGCCTGAGCTTCTGCGGAAGCCTGGTCAAACTGTGCTTTGCTTTCGTTATAAGCCGCCATGGCTTCGTCCCGGACCTGAGGAAGGCGAATTTGGGCACGCTCTTCCCCCCACTGCTCCAGCTTGGTGGTCGCTTCATCAATCAGAGCGTCGTATTCGTCTCCGTACGGGTCCAGCCCGGCAGCGCCGTCAATGCGGACATAACAGTTGGTGTAGTAATCGCTTTGGAAATTCTCTTCCGGGATGTAGTAAAAGGCGGACAAAGTCCCGCTGCCGATGGTGGTGCTTCCCCGTTGGTAATTGATATACAGCGGGCTTTCCACCACCCCCACCACCGTATAGGTGGTATTGGTGATCTGGTCGGAAAGATCCGAATCTTCCAGGGAAAATTCCACCGTGGTATTCAGGGCATCTTCGTTGTTGGTGCCCAAAGAACCACCGTCCACCACACATTCATTGGCGGCCTGGGGCAAACGCCCGGCCACGACGGAAAGCTGGTTTAAAGTATCGCTGGCGCTGTAGGAATACAGCCGAACCGCCGATTCGTTTCCGTCCTCCGTCGTTTCATTGTTGGAAAACACATCCACATAATAGGAGGGCTGCACCTGGGAGACATAAGACTGCTGTTTTAAATCCTCCACATCTTGCTGGGTAATGCCGTAGGTGCATAAAAGATTGAAATCGCTTAATTGGGTGTCCTCATAATAGTTTTCGGCTGTAAGCAGCATATCCGGGCTGGCCAGCTTGATGCCGGAATAAAAGCCGCTGCCCAATGCGATAATGGCAAAGATGGCCAAAAACTGCTGTTTTGTCCTCCAGATCTCCCGAAAGGAGTCTTTCCATAATTTTTTCTGCAGACGCAAAGACACCACCCCTTACCATTCGATTTCTTCCACCGGAGTGGGATTGGGGTTGGTGACCATGCTGGAAACCTTGGCATTGCGCATGGTGATGACTCGATCCGCCATAGGGACGATAGCTTGATTGTGGGTGATGACGATCACCGTCATTCCGGTGCTGCGGCATGTATCCTGAAGCAGCTTCAGAATGGTTTTGCCGGTGTTGTAGTCCAAAGCGCCGGTGGGCTCGTCGCAGAGCAGCAATTTAGGATTTTTGGCCAATGCTCTGGCGATGGAAACCCGCTGCTGCTCGCCGCCGGAAAGCTGACTGGGAAAATTGTTCATCCGATCCCCCAGGCCCACCATTTGAAGCACCTGTTCCGGATTCATGGCATGGCGGCAGATTTCTGTGGCCAGTTCCACATTTTCTTTGGCGGTAAGGTTCTGCACCAGATTGTAGAACTGGAAAATAAACCCGATGTCATATCGCCGGTAGTCCGTGAGCTGGCGGCGATTATAGGCGCTGACCAAAGAGCCGTCCACTAAAATCTGCCCTTCGTCACAGCGGTCCATTCCGCCCAAGATATTCAGTACGGTGGTTTTGCCCGCACCGGAAGAACCCACGATCACCGCAAATTCACCCTTTTCGATAGTGAAATTCACATGATCGTTGGCGGTGATGGTGACTTCACCCATTTGGTATCGTTTACACACATCTTTACACTCTACAAAAGCCACAGTACAGCCTCCTTTCTGCTGACTTGTCATTCCTAATTTACATTCTAGCGCAAAAGTGTGACAAGTTGGTAAACAAAATGGAAATTCTGCCGGAGTGTTTATCAAAATTTTCTGTGACGGCCATTTAAAAAGGTAAGTGCCAATCGTTTCGACCAAAAATTATAGGCAAACACCAAAATGGAAACCGGAAGATTGGCCCAGGCCGCCGGAATTTGCAGCAGTTCCACCGCCAAATGAAGCAGCAGCCAATTTAGCAGTAAAGCTCCCACGCTTGCCAGCAGAAACAATCCAATCTGCTGGGGCGTTTGCCTGGGACGGCGGCGAAAAACAAACTTGACACAAAGCAGATAGTTCACGCCAAGCCCGGCTAAAAAGGCGATTCCCTTCCAAAGCAGGTACCACTCTTCCCCCCAAAGCCAGAG
>CASDQY010000084.1 GCA_949282975.1 uncultured Oscillospiraceae bacterium
GGGGGGATTCGGTGACCTTTTCCGATGAGGATTTGATCGCCCAATGGCAGGAAGGGCTGGAACAGCTTCAACTGCAAAAAACCCAAACCGATCTTCTGATCACCGTGTCGGACGGGGACCGGGACGGTGTGACGATTTCCACCGAAACCGGGGAGTATTATCTGTCCCTGCTGAATGATAGGATTTATCTTTCCTGCTTTGTCTTTACTCCCAACGATTCGGACAACCTTCCCTTGGAAGAAACCTTCGCCGCCGCCCGGCAGCGCCACGGGTTGGACGAACCGGCTTGATTTTGCCGGGAAAAAATTTTGCTTTCCGCTTCGTTTTATGATATAATGACTGGCGAAGCCAGTCATTACGGTTCCCGCTTTGCCGCCGAAAAGCAGCGGCGGCATTTTGCCTGACGGCGAAAACCAGCGGAAACCCATTCGGATTTTCATGGTATCATGCTCCTGACTGTGAAACGAACGATGGAAGGAATTTTTGGGAGGTCGAACCAATGTCTGAACAGTACGAAAATTATGTCAGCCCCTTTTCCACCCGGTATGCTTCCAAGGAGATGCAGTATATCTTCTCGGCGGAGAAAAAATTCACCACCTGGCGCAAGCTGTGGGTGGCTTTGGCCCGTGCGGAGCACAAGCTGGGCCTGCCGGTAACCCAGGAGCAGGTGGAGGAGCTGGAAGCCCACGTCAATGACATCAACTTCGCCGTGGCCGAAGCCCGGGAAAAGGAAGTCCGCCACGATGTGATGAGCCATGTTTACGCTTACGGCCAGCAGTGCCCCAAAGCGGCCGGAATCATCCATCTGGGCGCCACCAGCTGCTATGTGGGGGACAATACCGACATTATCCTGATGCGGGAAGCCTTGCAGGTGGTTCGCCGCAAATTGGTCAACGTCATCGACCTGCTGGGAAAATTCGCCGAAGAGTACAAAGCCCTGCCCTGTTTGGCCTATACCCATCTTCAGCCCGCCCAGCCCACCACCGTGGGCAAGCGTGCCACTTTGTGGTGCAACGAGCTGGTAATGGATTTGGAAGAGGTGGAATACCGAATCAAAAACCTGAAGCTGCTGGGCAGCAAGGGCACCACCGGCACCCAGGCCAGCTTTTTGGAGCTGTTTGAAGGCAACGAGGACAAGATCAAACAACTGGAACAGTCCATCTGCGAAGAAATGGGCTTTGACGGTGTGGTGCCGGTGTCCGGCCAGACCTATTCCCGGAAGATCGATTCCCAGGTAGTCTGCACCCTGGCGGGAATTGCCCAGAGCTGCTCCAAGTTCAGCAACGATCTGCGGATCCTGCAAAACTTCAAAGAGATGGAGGAGCCCTTTGAAGCCCACCAGATCGGTTCTTCCGCCATGCCCTATAAGCGCAACCCCATGCGCAGCGAGCGGATCACCAGCCTGGCAAGATATGTGATGTGCGACAGCCTGAACCCCATGTTCACCAGCGCCACCCAGTGGTTTGAGCGCACCCTGGACGATTCCGCCAACAAGCGGATTTCGGTGGCGGAAGGATTTTTGGCGGTGGATTCCATTTTGAACATCATGCTCAATGTCTGCGACGGTTTGGTGGTGTACCCCAAGGTAGTGACCCAGCGGCTTTTGCGGGAACTGCCCTTTATGGCCACCGAAAACATCATGATGCAGGCGGTGAAGAAGGGCGGCGACCGGCAGCAGCTTCACGAAAAGCTGCGGGAGCATTCCATGGCAGCCGCCAAAGTGGTGAAGGAAGAAGGGGGCGAAAACGACCTCATCGACCGGATCTGCGCCGACCCCGCTTTCCGGCTGACCCGTCAGGAGATCGAACAGGTGCTGAAACCGGAAAACTTTGTGGGCCGCAGCATCCATCAGGTGGAGGAGTTCATCGCCGGCTATGTTCAGCCCATTCGGGAAGCCAACGCCGATGTGCTCAACGAAAAGGCGCAGCTTTCCGTCTAAGGCAGCCGCTAATATCAGAACAGAATGGCAGAGCAATCCTTCGGGACTGCTCTGCTTTTTTCTGAAAAGAGAAAAAGTTTCTCCAAAATAGTGATTTTTACAAAAATATCAGGCGCCCTTTCATTGACAAAATGGGCGTTCTGACGTATAATTTCAAACAGATTGTGCCGCCTTGGTTTCAAAACAGGGCGGCACGGGTTTGAAAACATTGGAGGAATCACAATGAAGAAGACAGGGAAACCTGTGTTTTTCATAGTAGCCATTATCACCATTGTGTTCACGGTTTTGAGCATTACGGGGATTTCCAGCTACTATGGAGACATTCAATCGGTGTACATCAAGGGCGGGGATCAGATCCGCTGGGGCATCGACATCCGGGGCGGCGTGGAGGTTACCTTCGTGCCTGCTGAGGACGGCGCCGACCCCACCAACGAAGAGCTGGACGGTGCGGCGGAGGTCATGCGCCAGCGCCTGGTGGCTCAGGGCATCAACGACTATACGGTGTACAGCGACTACAACAGCGACCGCATCGTGGTGCAGTTCCCCTGGGCGGAGGACGAAGAAAACTTCGATCCGGAAACCGCCATTTCCGAACTGGGCGCCACGGCACAGCTTCAGTTTATTGAAGGCACCGATACCGACGAAAACGGCAACCCCACCGGGAACGTGATCCTGGACGGTTCCATGGTGGAAAGCGCCCGGGCTGCCTATGTGTCCACCGACAACCAGGGCAGCAGCTACGAATGGGTGGTGGAGCTGACGTTGAATGAAGAAGGCACGGCCGCTTTTTCCACCGCCACCAGCGAACTGGTGTCCACCAACGGCCAGATTGCCATCTGGATGGACGACACCATGATCAGCGCTCCCGCCGTGAACCAGGCCATTACCAACGGCCAGGCCATGATCACCGGCAGCGACACAAACCCGTTCACCAGCGAATCCGCCACCACCCTGGCCAACCAGATCAACGGCGGCTCCCTGCCGTTCAGTTTGGAAACCGCTTCCTATTCCACCATTGACCCCACCATGGGGGAAGGCGCCCGTGACGCCATGATTCTGGCGGCGGTGATCGCCTTTATCCTGATCTGCATCTTTATGCTTCTGGTGTACCGGCTTCCCGGCGTGGTGGCCATTATCGCCCTGATGGGCCAGGTGGCCTTGATGATCGCCGCCCTGACCGGCTTCTTCCCGGGCATCAGTTCCTCTACCCTGACTCTGCCGGGTATTGCCGGTATGATCCTCTCCATCGGTATGGGCGTGGACGCCAACATCATCACCGCCGAGCGGATTCGGGAAGAGATCAACGCCGGCAAGAGCATCGACGGCGCCATCCATCTGGGCTATCACCGGGCCTTTACCGCCATTCTGGACGGCAACATTACCACCCTGATTGTAGCCATCATTCTGATGGGAACCTTCGGCGCTCCGGGCAGCTTCTTCAACACCATCCTGCAGCCCATCCTGTTTATGTTCCCTGCCTCCACCGAAGGCACCATCTATTCCTTCGGCTTTACCCTGATGGTGGGCATTATCGGCAACTTTGTGTTCGGTGTGTTTGCTTCCCGGTTAATGACTCAGTCTCTGAGCCGGTTCAAGTGCTTCCGGAAGCCGAAATTCTATGGAGGTGAACGGGCATGAAACTGCTGCATCGAGATTTTCACATCGACTTTATGGGGAAGAAAAAAATCTTCTTCATCATTTCTGCCGCCTGCCTGGTGGTGATTGCCCTGTGGGGGGTCATCTTCGGAGTGGATTTGGACATCAGCTTTAAGGGCGGCACCATCTTCACCTATACCTATTCCGACGCCAACGCCGAACTGGACGAAGGGGCTTTGGCCGGCGCCGCCCAGGAAGTGCTGGGAGAGGAGGTGGAGATTGATCCCAAGATGGATCTGGCCAGCAACACCCCCAGCTTCGACGTGTCGATGACCAGCGCCGTCACCATGGAGGAAAGCTCCATTGAAGAGCTCACCACCGCCCTGCAGGAAGCCGCCCCGAATCTGGGGCTGGAATACTCCACCATCACTTCCGTCAATCCCTCCATCGGCATGGATTTCTTCGCCAAGTGCCTGGTGGCGGTGGGCGTGGGCATCGTCATTATGATCATCTATCTGGCCATCCGGTTCCGGCTGATTAACGGCTGGAAGGCGGCCATCACCGCCGTGCTGGCTTTGGTTCACGATATGATCTTTGTGTACGGCACCTTTGTGATCTGCGGGTTCCCCCTGGACAGCAACTTCATCGCCGTAATGCTCACCATTCTGGGCTATTCCGCCAACAACACCGTAATCATCTACGACCGGATTCGGGAAAACACCAAGCTTTACGGCAAAAAGACCAGCCGGGTCCAGATCGTCAACGACTCCATCAACCAGACCTTATCCCGTTCCATCGGCACCAGCTTCTGCACCCTGCTGGCCATGGTGGTGGTCTGTGTGGTGGCGGGGGTGTTCGGCGTCACCGACATCTTCACCTTTGCCCTGCCCATGATCGTGGGCCTGCTGGCCGGTACCTATTCCTCCATCTGCATTGCCAGCGAGCTGTGGGTGGTATGGCAGAATCACAGCGACAACAAAAAGAAAACCAAGGCCCGTGTGCGTGCCAAGGCCAAGGCTTGATTTCAAATTTCAAGGCAGCTTTCTCCCCAGCCGGATCCGGCTGGGGAGTTTTTGTGTGTCGGGACGGGCGGCCCGGTTTGGAAAAATCTTTGCCGCAGCCTGGCAGCGTCACGGGCTGGAGGAAGAGTAATGCCCAGCCGGGCCACGAAAATCCATTTTCAAGAGAACTCATTGGATTTCTTAGGAGTCACGCAATGGGTACGGCAGTAGTCCCCTTAAGGGAAGATGTGAATAAATCGGGACAAAGCCTTCCCCTTGAGGGGAAGGTGGGCAAGCGTAGCTTGCTCGGATGAGGTGGAAAGGGAAAAGTCTCCGTCTACAGAAAAGCATTCAGAAACCGGCCACCTCATCAGTCAGCTCATGCTGACAGCAGATGCGACTGTGTCGTATCGCCCCTACAAGAGGAAGCCTTTCCACCGGTGATAAATCTCAAAATCGATTTCCGCCGAGCCGGGCGGGAAAAACCTTGACAATCTTTGGCGCATATGCTATACTGTAAACGTTGTTAAATCCGATGAGCAAAAGTAAGTACCCTTTTGGCGGCGGTGCAGAGAGCCCGGCGGCTGGTGAAAGCCGGGAGCAAAGCAAAAGGGGAATGGGTTTGTGAGGAGCACGGCGAAGCCTTGGGTGGTAGCCGTCGCCGTAGGTCCTACGTTATCGGGACAGGGTATGAATGTACCTGGCAAGAGGCAGGGATTCCCTGTAAATTTGGGTGGCACCACGAGTCTATCGTCCCAAACCAACTTGGTTGGACGATAGGCTTTTTTTGCGTCCCGCTGCCGGGTGAATACAGAAAGGAAGGAACAAAGGATGCTGACTCCCTCATTGACACAGCTTCGCCAGCAACTGAAGGATTACCCCGCCGCCCCGGCGGTGTACTCGGTGCTATGGGATTACGCCACCCCGGTGGCGGTGTTCGACCGGCTGCGGCAGGAGCATAACTGCTGCTTTTTGCTGGAAAGCGCCGACCATTCCGGCGCCGGCGGACGGTACTCCTTTATGGGCTTTTCCCCCCGGCTGGAGATTTCCATAGCCCATCACACCGCCCGGGTTACCAGCCGGGAAGGAACGGTGGAATATGGGGCCGACCAGCCCATGGAGCTGCTGCGCACCCTGATGAAGCCCTACCGCACCCCCACTGTGCCGGGCCTGCCCAAATTCACCGGGGGGCTGATCGGCTATTTCGGCTACGACACCGTCCGTTATCTGGAACCCACCCTGACCAATGTGGGGGAGGACGATCTGCACTTGCCGGACTGCCACCTGTTTTTGTACGATGAAATCGTGGCCTTCGACCACTTTTCCAACCATTTGATGCTCATCCGCAATTTCCGCCGGGAGGAAGATCTGGAGCAGGCCTATGAACAGCTTGCCCGCCGGGGGGAACAGCTGGTGGAGCTGCTCTCTGCTCCGGTCAAGCCCCGGGCCGCTGCGTTCAGCGGGGAGATGAAGGTCAGCTCCAACCTGACCGGGGACGCTTATCAGACCATGGTGGAACAGGCCAAGGAGCATATCCTGGATGGGGACATTTTCCAGATTGTCCTCAGCCAGCGGTTTGAAGTGGAAAATCCCCCGGACAGCTTTGAGATGTACCGCCGCCTGCGGGCGGAAAACCCTTCCCCCTACCTTTATTATTTCCAGCACCCGGACTACTGCATTGCCGGGGCCAGTCCGGAAAAGCTGGTGAGCGTGGAAAACGGGGTGGCCTCCACCCGGCCCATTGCCGGAACCATGCCCCGGGGGCGCACCCCTCAGGAGGACCAGCAGCTGGAACAGGCCCTGCTGGGGGACCCCAAAGAGCGCAGCGAACACATGATGCTGGTGGATCTGGGCCGCAATGATATCGGCAAGGTCAGCCGCTTCGGCAGCGTGAAGGTGGACCAGTTGATGCGCATCGAGCGTTATTCCCAGGTGATGCACCTGGTCAGCGATGTGTCCGGCCGCTTAAAGCCTCAGTGCGACAGCCTGGACGCTTTGATGGCGGTGCTGCCCGCCGGAACCCTTTCCGGGGCGCCCAAAGTCCGGGCCATGGAGTTGATCGATTCCTTTGAACAGTATAAGCGAGGGGTGTACGGCGGCACCATCGGGTATCTTGGCTTTGACGGAACCCTGGATACCTGCATCTGCATCCGCACCGCCCTGTACCGTGGGGGCAAAGCCTATGTCCAGGCCGGCGCCGGGATTGTGGCGGATTCCTCCCCCGAACGGGAATACCGGGAAACCTGCAATAAGGCCGGAGCGGTGCTCCAGGCCATGGAAGAAGCCAAAAAACTGGAACAGGAGGTGTGGGCATGATTTTAATCATCGACAACTACGATTCCTTTACCTATAACCTCTACCAGGCGCTGGGTCAGCTGGACCCGGAAATCAAAGTGGTGCGCAACGACGCCGTCACCATTGCCCAGATCCGGGAGCTTTCTCCGGAACTGCTGGTAATCTCCCCCGGCCCGGGCTATCCCAAAAGCGCCGGGATCAGCCTGGATGCCATCCGCACCTTTGCCGGGATCATTCCCATTTTTGGGGTGTGCCTGGGGCACCAGTCCATTGTAGAAGCCTTTGGCGGGCGGATCGTCCGGGCGGGGCAGCTGATGCACGGCAAGGCCAGCACCATCACCCTGGATGCGGACTGCCCCCTGTTTGCCGGATTGCCTCAGCAAATCGAAGCCGCCCGGTATCACAGCCTGATCGCCCAGGAAGTGGGCCTGCCGGATTGTTTGAAGATCACCGCCCGGGACGAAATGGGCCAGATCATGGCGGTGCAGCATAAGCAGTTCCCGGTATTCGGGGTGCAGTTCCATCCGGAATCGGTGCTCACCGAAGCGGGCGGACAAATCCTGAAGAACCTGCTGGATTATCTCAACGACCTGCGCCGCAACTCCCCCAAAACCGCCCTGAAGAGCTATCTGGCCCAGGTGGTGGAGGGGAAAGACCTTACCCGGCAGCAGGCGGAGCAGGTGATGAACATCCTCATGTCCGGCCAGGCGGAGGAATCCCAGATCGGCAGCTTCCTCACCGCCCTGCGGATGAAGAGGGAAACCATCGAAGAGATCACCGGTTTGGCCAGCGGCATGCGCAAAAAGGCCTTGGCCGTCCGGGGCAGCACCGATGCCATCGACATTGTGGGCACCGGGGGAGACCTGTCCAACTCCTTTAACATCTCCACCACCTCCGCCTTTGTGGTGGCGGGGGCCGGAGGCCGGGTAGCCAAGCACGGCAACCGCAGCGTCTCCAGCCGTTCCGGTGCCGCCGATGTGCTGGAAGCGCTGGGGGTGAAGATCGACCTTACCCCGGACCAGGCCCGGGAATGCCTGGAACAGGTGGGGGTATCCTTCCTGTTTGCCCAGTCCTTCCACCGCTCTATGCGGTTTGTGGGCCCCACCCGAAAGCAGATCGGCATTCGCACCGTATTCAATATTTTGGGCCCCCTGACCAACCCCGCCAGCACCGATTATATCGTGCTGGGGGTATACGCCCCGGAACTGGTGCATCCCATTGCCCAGGCGATGTCCAACCTGGGGGTGCGCCGGGCGCTGGTGGTCTACGGAAAGGATCGGCTGGACGAAATTTCCATTTCCGATTCCACCTTGATCTGCCAGGTGGACGGCAAGCAGGTCAGCCAGCCCTTTGAGGTAACGCCGGAAGAATGCGGCCTGCGCCGTGGGGACAAGGAAGAGATTGTGGGCGGTACGGCGGCGGAAAACGCCGTCATCACCCGATCCATCTTAAACGGCACCGACCGCAGCACCCGCCGGGACATTGTCCTGCTCAACGCTGGGGCGGCGCTGTACACCCTGGGCATGGCCCAGACGGTGAAGGAAGGGGTTGCTTTGGCGGCCCGCTCCATTGATTCCGGGGCGGCCCTGGCCAAACTGGAAGCCTTAAAACAGATCACCAATTCCTTTGAGGAGGAGCAGGGATGATTTTAGATGAAATTTTAGCCTATCGGAAAATCCAACTGGAAACGGAAAAGGAGCGCATCTCTCCGGATGAGCTGGAAAACCTGCTGATGCAGACCAGCCGCACCCCGAAAGACTTTGCCAAGGCCCTGAAGAAGGATCACCTGGCGGTGATCGCCGAGGTAAAGAAGGCCAGCCCAAGCAAAGGGGTGATCCAGCCCGATTTCCACCCGGTGCGCCAGGCCGCCTCCTACCAGCGGGCGGGGGCGGAAGCCATCAGCTGCCTGACCGAAGAACATTACTTTATGGGCAGCAGCGACATCTTCAAGCGGGTGCGCAAGGCGGTGCAGCTTCCCATGCTCCGCAAGGACTTCCTCTTTGATCCCTATCAGATTCTGGAAGCCCGGGTCATGGGGGCGGATGCGGTGCTGCTCATTGCCGCCATGCTGGATAAAGAGACGCTGAAACAGCTTTACGATTTGGCGAAAAGCCTTTCCATGGAGGTTCTGGTGGAGGTTCACAACCTTCCGGAACTGGAAAAAGCCATGGTTTGCAACCCCAGGATCATCGGCATCAACAACCGGGATCTGAACACCTTTCAGGTGGATTTGAACACCACCGCCAGGCTGGCGGAGCAGCTTCCCAAGGATGCGGTAAAGGTCAGCGAAAGCGGAATGGCCACCCCCCAGGACCTGGCCATGGTGCGGCAGATGGGGGCCGACGCCGTGCTCATCGGGGAAACTTTGATGCGCAGCGGCGACATCGCCCAAACCCTACAGGGGCTGCGCCCCCTGCCGGGAGGGAAGCGCCGGTGACGAAAATCAAGATTTGCGGATTGCAGCGGCCGGAGGATGTGGACGCCGTGAATCAGGCGGGGGCGGACTTCGCCGGATTTGTATTTGCCAAAAGCCGGCGGCAGGTGACCCCTGCACAAGGGGGGGAGCTGATTGCCCGGCTGCATTCCGGCATCCAGCCGGTGGGGGTGTTTGTCAACGCCTGTCCGGAAGAGATTGCCGCTGTGGTAAAGCAGACCGGCATCCGGGTGGTGCAGCTTCACGGGGACGAAATCCCGGAGGATCTGGCGGCTCTGCGCCGCCTCTGCCCCCAGGTGCACCTCTGGCGGGCGGTGCGGGTGCGCACCCGAATGGATTTGCAGCAGGCGGATGGATTGGGGGCGGACGCCCTGGTGCTGGACAGCTACCATCCCGCCCAATACGGCGGCACCGGCCAAACCGGGGATTGGGATTTGATTGCTTCCCAGCTGCTCTCCACCCCGTTTTTGCTGGCCGGAGGGTTGAAGGAAGAAAACCTGGCCCGGGCCGTGGGGCTGGTGCGCCCCATGGGGGTGGATCTGTCCGGCGGGGTGGAGACCGACGGGAAAAAAGATCCGGAAAAGATCATCCGGGCGGTGGCGTTGGCACACCGGCTGTAACCTATAGTTTGGAGGAGGATTACCATGGAACAGGGCCGTTTTGGAGAATACGGCGGACAATTTGTGCCGGAAACGGTGATGGCGGCAGTCAGCGAGCTGGAAGCCGCTTACGAACAGTATAAAAACGATCCCGCCTTTTTGCAGGAGCTGGACGGGCTTTACCGGGATTACGCCAACCGTCCCTCCCTGCTTTATTATGCAGAGAAGATGACCTGGGATCTGGGGGGCGCCAAAATTTATCTCAAGCGGGAAGATTTAAACCACACCGGCGCCCACAAGATCAACAATGTGCTGGGCCAGTGTCTGCTGGCAAAGCGGATGGGCAAGCGCCGCATCATTGCGGAAACCGGCGCCGGGCAGCACGGGGTGGCCACCGCCACCGTCTGCGCCCTGATGGGCATGGAATGCGTGGTGTATATGGGCAAGGAGGACACCCAGCGCCAGTCTTTGAATGTGTACCGGATGGAGCTGCTGGGGGCCAAAGTCGTGGCGGTGGACAGCGGCACCGCCACCCTGAAGGACGCTATCAATGAGGCGTTCCGGGATTGGGTCACCAACATTGACACCACCTTCTACTGCATCGGTTCGGTGATGGGGCCCCATCCCTATCCCACCATGGTCCGGGATTTCCAAAAGGTCATCGGACGGGAGATTCGCCGCCAGATGCTGGAAAAGGAAGGCCGCCTGCCGGACTGCATTGTGGCCTGTGTAGGGGGCGGCAGCAACGCCATGGGCGCTTTTTACGACTTTATCCCCGATACCGGGGTGCGCCTGGTTGGGGCGGAAGCCGCCGGACGTGGCATTGACACCCCTTATCACGCCGCCACCATGGCCAAGGGCAGCAAAGGGATCTTCCATGGGATGCACTCCCTGTTTTTGCAGAACCAGGATGGGCAGATCGACCCGGTGTATTCCATCTCCGCCGGGCTGGACTATCCCGGCATCGGCCCGGAACACGCCTGGCTCCACGATACCGGCCGGGCAGAGTATGTGGACGTCACCGACGAAGAAGCGGTGCAGGCCTTTGAGTATCTTTCCCGGATGGAGGGGGTCATCCCCGCCATTGAATCCGCCCATGCGGTAGCGGCGGCCAGAAAAATCGCCCCTGCCATGGGAAAGGATCAGATCCTGGTGGTCAACCTGTCCGGCCGGGGGGACAAGGACGTGTATTCCATTGCGAAGTACAGAGGAGTGAAGATCCGTGAAGAATAGAATTGATTTGCGCTTTGAAGAATGCGCCGCCCAGGGGAAAAAGGCCCTGATCACCTTTGTCACCGCCGGTGATCCGGATCTGGACACCACCGAAGCCCTGGTGCTTGCCATGGAGCAGAACGGGGCGGATATCATTGAACTGGGGGTTCCCTTTTCCGACCCCATTGCCGAAGGGCCGGTGATCCAGCGGGCCAGCCAGCGGGCCCTTCAAAACCATACCCGGTTGGAGGAAGTGTTCGCCCTGGTGGAGCGGCTGCGCCAAAAGACCCAGATTCCCCTTTGCCTGATGATGTATGTGAACACCCTTTATGTCCACGGCATTGGGCACTTTTTTGCCCGGTGCAGAGAGGCGGGGGTGGATGGTGTGATCCTTCCGGATGTACCGTTGGAGGAACACGCCCCCTTTGATGAGGCCGCCCGCAGGGAAGGGGTACATCCCATCTATCTGGTGGCCCCTACCTCCCATGAGCGGATTCGCAGCATCGTCCAACATGCCAGCGGATTTCTTTACTGTGTCTCCAGCTTGGGCGTGACCGGGAAGCGTTCCCAATACGCCACCGATTTTGACTCCTTTTTCGGAGAGATCAAGCAGGCCTGCACTGTGCCCTATGCGGTGGGGTTTGGCATCTCCGGGCCGGAACAGGTGCGGCAGATGGGACAATATGCCCACGGGGTGATTGTGGGCAGCGCCGTGGTGGAACTGGTGGAGCAGTACGGCAAGGATTCTCCCGAACCGGTGGGGGAATTTGTGGCCGGGCTGGCCCGGGCTGCCCGGGGAGAATAAACAAAGCAAGACACCCGAACTGGAGAGCAGACAGCTCCGGTTCGGGTGCTTTTCTTTGGACAAAAGTAAGCGGCAGTTTCGCTTCGCCCAGCCGATGGCGTCGAAACTGCCGCAAGTGAGGTGAGTGCCAAGATGAAAAACGGTGTTGCCCCCCACGGCGCAATACGGGAGAGGCTTTTCACAAAGGAAAAAACGCAGTTCATCTTCAGCAGGAGAAACCGGCGCCGCTGGAATTATTATAGCGAATTCTGTCCTGAAAAAACAAGTGAGAACAAAAAATTTAAACCTTTAAAAAATTTGTTCTCACCTGGTAATGTCAGCAAAAAAACTGGAAAAACATTTTGAAAAAGCTGGCCGGGAATTTTTCTGCGCAGGTTGCAGAAAATAGATCTGAAATTCGCAAAAAATTGACCATAAGGGGAGCGATGCTATGTATCAATGGATCCGCCGGGGAGCGGCGGGAATGCTGGCGGCGGCGGCGCTGCTCTGGGGGCTGAACCTGTGGTACGGGGCCAGCCTGCCGGATCGGTACTATGTCTCCCAGGGAGAGGACTTGGTGCTGACCCAGCGGGCGGTGGTGGCGGTGGAAGAATCCTCGGATCAGCAGGCGGTGATGTCCTCCACCCGGCCCCAGAACCAAACCCTGAGCCTTTTCGGCATTATGCCCATCAAGACGGTGGCGGTGCAGGAATGCGAGGATCTTACCGTCATTCCCTCCGGGGAAGCCTTTGGGGTAAAGATGTTTTCCCAAGGGGCGGTGGTGGTGGGCTTCAGCCCGGTGGTCACCGCCCAGGGAACGGTGGAACCGTACAGCGGCTGTGACATTCAGGAGGGGGACATTATCTGCAAGGTGAACCAAAAGGAAGTGTCCCGCAATGAAGAAATTTCTTACCTCATTCGCCAAAGCGGGGGGGAGCCGCTGGAAATTACCCTGCAGCGGGAGGACGGGGAACATACCGTCACCCTGACCCCCGCCCTGTCCTCCGCCGACGGCACCTATAAATCCGGGCTTTGGATCCGGGACAGCGCCGCCGGCATCGGCACCATTACCTTTATCAACGGGGAAACCGGCACCTTTGCCGGGCTGGGCCATCCCATTACCGATCCGGACACCGGCACCATCCTTCCGGTGGAATCCGGGGAGGTCTGCCCGGTGACCATTCACTCCATCACCAAAGGCGCCGTGGGGGAACCGGGGGAGCTGGACGGGGTGTTTTCCTCCAACATTCCCATGGGCAACATTCTGGTGAACAATCAATGCGGGGTGTACGGCACCCTCACCGGCCTGGATCTGGATGGAGTGGAACCGGTGGAGCTGGGCTATAAACAAGAGGTTGAGGCCGGGCCGGCCACCATCCTCTGCGCCTTAACCGACCAGGAACCCCAGGAATATGACATCGAGATTTGTTCCGTCTCCATGAACGGAGAGGACGACACCAGGAATCTGGTGATCAAGGTCACCGACCCGGACCTGCTGGACAAAACCGGCGGCATTGTCCAGGGCATGAGCGGCACCCCGATTTTGCAGAACGGAAAACTGGTGGGGGCGGTGACCCATGTGTTCGTCAACGATCCCACCATGGGCTATGGGATTTTTGCAGAAACCATGATGGAGTATATGGAAGAAATCGCCCTGGAAACGGAATAAAACAGCGCCGCCCCGGAACTTTCCGGGGTGGCTAGACTGTAGAAAAACCTTTCTTTGCTGTAAATTTTACCCTCTCAGTCAGGGCTTACGCCCTGCCAGCTAGATGCAACTACATCGGCATCGCCCATATGGGGGAGCCACTGATTGAATTGTTTCATACTCCTTCGTTACTTTTTGCATAAACCCCTCTGCGGATTGCTTGCGATCGGCCTTACCCTGTAGGGGAAGAAAAGAGAAACGTCAGGACAAAGGCTTCCCCCTGTGGGGGAAGCTGTCGCCGCAGGCGACTGATGAGGGGAAAAAGGAAAATTCCCCACCGGCGCAAACTAGGACGAACAGCAAAAACTGTCTGCTAGATTTTCCCGAAATGAAATTCATCCACCAATGCCGCCACCTCATCCGTCAAGGCTGCGCCTTGACTGCAGATGTGACTGTGTCGCATCGCCCCTACGAGGGGAAGCCTTTGTCGAAGCAGTTTGCAGAAAAGCAAAACACGGGGTTTCTCAACAAGCCGACCGCCCCGGAAAATTCCGGGGCGGCACAATCATTTTGCCAATGGAAATTTCAGCCGGATGGTCAGCCATCCTTCCTGATACTGGGCTGTGATTTCGCCTTTCAGCCGCTGGGTCAGCAGCTTGGCAATGGAAAGCCCCAATCCGGTGGAGCTTCGCCCGGTCTCCACCGTAAAAAACCGGTCGAACAGCCGCTGGACCTCCACGGCGCTGAGCCCGGACGCAGGGTTGGAAAAGGTGATTCCCCCGGCGGGGGTCAATGAAACCAGAAAGTCCCCGTCGCTGTATTTTAAGATGTTGCTGAGAATGTTGCTGAAAATCCGGGAAAACAGCCCGGCGTCCCCCAAAGCCAGCACCGGCGGCTCCGGCAGCGATACCTTGGGGGCAATGTTCCGGTTGGTGAAGGCGGCGTAATAAGCCGCCAGGCTTTCCTCCAGCATTCCGTTTAAAGAAACGGGGCGGATCCGGGGTTCTTCCTGTTCGGAGAGGATCACGGAATAGCGAAACAGTTCCTCCAAAAGCTGCTTCATGGCCTGGCAGCGGTTTTCGACCTGCGCCAGATAGGCCCGGGAGGTTTCGGGCAGGTCCTGCCGCCGCAGCAGCTCCAGATAACCGAACACGGCGGTCAGGGGGGTGCGCAGGTCGTGGGAAAGGTTGGTCACCGCCTCTTTCAGCTCCAAATCCCCCTGCTGGTACCGGTGGCGTTGGCTGCGCAGCCGGGCAAGCTGCCCGTTTAAGGCATGGGCAAACCGGCGAAGCTGTTTGTCCCGGCTGGGAAGGCGCAGAAGGGTGTTGGTGTTCTGGGAAAGACAAAAATCCACCTCCTGGCGAAGTTGTTCCAAACTCCGGTACAGCAGAGCCAGCTTGCCCGCCAAAACAATGACCGCCGCCAACAGCAGCACAGCGCACAGTCCCAGATACAGCATGATTTCCATCCTTTCCAAGGCCAAAGCCCAGAGAGGGTGGCTCTCCGGGCAGGGAGGTTAAACAATGTCCTTTTTGCGAAATCCCAGGATCCCGATTAGGGTGGTCAGGGCAATCAGCCCGGCGGAATACAGGGGCAGCCAGGGAAGAAATTCATCCCCGCCTCCTGCCAGGGAAAAGGCCTGGCCGGTGGGGAGCAGGTTGACCATGGTTTGAAACACCGTAAGCCGCCCGATCAAAAAGACGCTCAGGGCCAGCATTCCAAGAAATACCAGCATGGTGAGGATGATGGAGGAAGTCTGGCTGGAGGAAAGCATTTCAATCAGGGTAAAGAGGGAACAATAGGCCACGACAGCCAACAGGTTTCCCAAACAAAGCAGCAGGATGGTTTTGGCCGGCGCCTCAAATCCCCCCATGGTGGGAATGCCGATGGCGCAGGAAAACAGGAAGCAGCTTGCGCAAAGCAGCAGGGAGGAGAAAATATTGACCCCTAATCCCGCCAGATAGACGGCGGTGCGGGAGTGCCCGGCAATGAGCTTGTTGCGCAAAGTTCCGTCCTGGTATTCCCGCCCCAGAAACAGGCTGGACGTCAAAGCGGCCACGCCGCCGATGACCCATTGAAAGGAAAAGCAGTAATCCTCCAGAGCAAAGGAGGCGGTTTCCGCCAGATCCCGCCGCTGCAAAAGCTGCTGGCTGTTGTACTGGTTCAGGGTGAGAAAGACGCCGAGTCCGGCCATAAACAGCATAGCCAGCCAGAAAAATTTGTCCTTCCATAGCCGGGAAAAGTAGGCAGACAATAGATTGGTCATAGTGAACCCTCCAATCCGTCAGGAGATATTTTTTTTCTGAAATCCCAGCAGTCCCCCGCCGGTGGTGAACGCAATCAGGGCCAGGGAATAGCAGGGAAGCAGGCCGTAAGGGACGTTTTTGATGGGGAGATGGGCTGCCTGGGTATATTCGGTTAAAAGCCGCCCCTGGCCGGTGGGAAGAAACTCATACAGCACTTCCAAATATCCCCGCATGGCATCGCCGGGATAGTTTGGGTTATATATGCCGTCCCACATCACCGGTTCATAAAAGAGGTTGAAAATGGCTTCACTGCATACATAAAGCCCCAACGCCAGCAGAATACAGAGGGCCACCGCCGCTGCCCGGCTGCCGGACAGCATCTGGATCATGGTGAAAAGAGAAGCGTAGACCGCCACATAAAGCACGCAGGAAAGGATCAGCAGCAGCACCTCCCCCGGGCTTACCACAAAGCCCCCGAACACCGGCATCCCGCAAAGGCAGGCGGCAAGGGAATACCCCAGGGCCAGCAGCACCGAAGCGGCGGCATTTACAGTCAGGCCGGAAAGATACACCTTCCACCGTGGGTATCCGGCGATGAGCTTGTTGCGCAGGGCGCCGTCCTGAAATTCCCGGCCCAAAAACAAACAGCAGATCATGGCGCTGACCACCCCGATGAGCTGGTGAAAGTTAAAGCAGAATTCCTCCGGCGTGATGGGATAGGCCGGGTCCCGGTAGGGCTGCTGCGCAATGTGCTGGATGACGGTGAAAAAAATTCCCGCTGCCGCCATAAAAGCCAGGGCGGCCCAAAAAATCTTTTCCTTCCACAGCCGGGAAAAGGAAGCGCAGATCAAGTTTCTCATTCCTGCTCTCCCCCCACCAGGTTCATGTAGTAGCTTTCCAGGCTTTCTTCCTGATTGGTGAGGCTCTTTACCTGGCATCCTTCCCTGGCCAGAGCCTGCACCAGTTGGGTGACGTCTACCTGGGCCGAAAGCAGGGCGGTGGTATCGTCCAGCACCTGGCAGTCCAGCCCCAGGCGGTGGGCGGTGAGCACCAGCGCCCGCAGATCGGACACCTGGATCCGGATGGATTTCCGGCAGGCCGCTTCCAGATCGGCGGCGCTGATTTCTTTTAACAGGCGCCCTTTGTCCAAAAACCCGTAATGGGTGGCCAGCCGGGAAAGTTCATCCAAAATATGGCTGGAGATCAGCACCGTCACCTGCCGGCGGCGGTTGAGGTTTAAGATCAGCTCCCGGATCTCGATGATGCCCTGGGGGTCCAGGCCGTTGGCCGGTTCGTCCAGCACCAGAAAATCCGGGTCCCCGCAGAGCGCCATGGCAATGCCCAGCCGCTGGCGCATTCCCAAAGAAAAGTGGCTGGCTTTTTTTCTGCCGGTGTCCGCCAGGCCCACCAGCTCCAGCAATTCGTCGATGGAATCGTAGGACGGGATGCCCAGGATCTGATACTGCTGCTTTAAGTTGTCCCGGGCGCTCATGTTGCGATAGATGGAGGGGGTTTCCACAACCGCCCCCATTCGCCTGCGGCATTTGGTGATGGCGGGATCTTTAAAATGGACCCCGTACAGGGAATATTCCCCGGCGGTGGGCTGCTGCAAACCGCAGATCAGCCGGATCAGGGTGGTTTTCCCGGAGCCGTTTTTCCCCACCAGGCCGTAAATCGCCCCTTGGGGAATGGTGAGGGAGAGGCCGTCCAAAGCACGGCATTTGCGGTACTGCTTGGTCAACCCCCGCACCTTCAAACAATCTTCCATGGTTCTTACCTCCTTTTGGTTTCTGCCTTCAGTATACCGGCTCATCCGAAAGTTCCGGTAAAGAAAAGGGATAAGATTTGGTTAAGATTACTCCGAAAGGGTAAACCCGATGCCCCACACCGTTTCGATGTAATCCCTGCCGCCCGCCTGGCGCAGCTTTTTGCGCAGATTGCTCACATGAACCTTCAGGGAGCTTTCCACACAGTCCGGCGTGTCCCGGCTGATCTGGTCCAGCAGCGCCGATTTGGTCACCACCTGCCCCGGATGTTCCAGTAAGATCCGCAGGATGCCGTATTCCGTTTTGGTCAGGTGGACCTCCCTGCCCCGGACATACACCCGGAAGGTGTCGGGATGAAGTTCCAGCTCTGCCCAGGTCAGCATTCCGGCTGCCGTTTTCGGCTTTCGCAGCTGAACGGTGATCCGGGCCAGCAGCTCCCGGACGTCAAAGGGCTTGGTGAGGTAATCCGCCGCCCCGTTTAACAGCAGATCCACCTTGTCCTGCACCTGGCCTTTGGCGCTTAACACAATCACCGGGATGCCCTGGATTTTGGGCAGCACCTCTTCCCCGGAAAGCCCCGGCAGCATCAGGTCCAGCAGCACCAGATCCGGCTTGCGGCGCTCCAAAAGGTAGATGGCTTCGGTGCCGGAATAGGCCCGCAGCACCCCGTAACCCTCCTGGCTCAACACTTCCTGGAGCATATCTCCAATGGCCATGTCGTCGTCGATGATGGCAATCTGTTTCATCCTGTTTTCCCAGCCCTTTCCGCTTTTTCTGCTTTTCAGTATAGCACGCCCTTCCATTGAGCGCAAACGCCCTGGCACACCTTTGGATAACGATCTTCGATCTTATTCCCTCAAAGGCCGGACCGGAACCTTACTTTTTCTATCGTCTGTGCGCAGGACTTTCTTGACAATCTGTGAAAAGCCTACCGGCTTTTCCTTTTCCCGCCATGGTTCGACGGCAGGCTGTGGCAGACTGTTTCAAATTCCATCCTGTATGGGAAAGTGTAAGCCGGTTTTTTCCCCAAAGTTGAATTTTCCTCTTGAACAAACTGGAAAAATATGGTAATATTAGGAAACGAAACCAGACTAGAGAAAGCTCCCGGCTGCAATCAGCCCAAAGCAGGCGGGAGATGTGAAGGAAAGAGGTTCTGAGATGAAACAACTGGCGAAAGTTTTAATCGGAGATGACACCTTAAACTACGGCTTGATCTGCAAGGAGATGCTGCAAAAGGAAGATTTGGAAGTGAAGACGGTGCCCAAGGACGGGATGGAAGTGTATCAGGGAATTTTGCAATTCCGGCCGGACATTGTGGTGATGGAATGCTATATGCCCCACATCGATGCCATCGGCATTTTGTCCTTTGCCAAATCCATGACCCCGGCCCCGGCCTTTTTGGTCACCAGCGCCTATGACAACAGCCATGTAGAAAAGGAGATTATGAACGCCGGGGCGGCGGGGTATCTGCTGCGGCCCTTTGATTTGGAGTACCTGAAGGACCGGGTGGTGAACCTGTCCCGGCATCTGGGCAGCTACCGCACCGTGGGGATGGAGGCCACCCAGGGCGATCTGGAAGTGATGGTCACCGACATCATCCACAAAATGGGGGTCCCTGCCCACATCAAGGGGTACGCCTATGTCCGGGAGGCGATCCTCCTCACCATTCAGGACAGCGACATGATCAACTATGTCACCAAAATGCTTTACCCCACCATTGCCGAAAAGTTCGGCACCACCACCCAGCGGGTGGAGCGTGCCATCCGCCACGCCATTGAAGTGGCCTTTTCTCGGGGGGATGTGGACACCCTCAACGAATTTTTCGGCTATACCATTCAGGGCAGCAAGGGCAAACCCACCAACAGCGAGTTCATCGCCCTGATTGCCGACAAGCTGCGGCTTCAGCTCAAGCAGCGCAGAAGCAGCTGAGCCCAAAGGCAGACGAAACAACGGAAGCCGCCCCATCCGGGCGGCTTCCGGCGGTAGAAAAAGTCTAAATATAAAGTTTTTGGCGCAGCTTTTTTCAAAAAGCTGCTGGGGTTGCAAGGGGCAAGGCCCCTGCATAGAAATATTTATTTTCTAAAAATGCATCTTTCCACCTTGTTTTTTATCAGAAGTTGTGGAAAGAACAAACTGGAATCCGCCCGCCCAAAGGCGTAAAGCCAAGGGCGGGTCAATCTGGAAACATCCAAACACCTTTTTCGATAAGCTGGGTTTTTCCCTCAAGGGGAAGCCTTTGCCGAGTCGGTTTGCAGCAAAGCTAAAATAAGAGATTTTTCAACAAATGGAAGCCGCCCCATGCGGGCGGCTTCTGTGCGGTCGGGAAAGGGCAAACGCAGCGGCTTGTTCCATCGAAAAACGGCATTTCCCGAATCGCCGGGATTAGTATCGCCCATCCGGGGAAAAATATGCGTGGAAAGGGAAAAATCCAAAGGAAATCCCAGGGAAAGCTTGCGTTTTTGGCAAAAAACGTGTATACTCATAGTATGTATCAAGTATTGCGTCCGGGGAGGCGATCATTTTGGTCACATTGGAAAATCATCTTGGCACCATCCGGGTTTCTCACAGCTACTTGGTGGACCTGGTGGGACGGGCGGTAGTTTCCTGTTTCGGCGTGGCGGGCATGGCGGTGACGCCGGCCCAGAAAGGCCCGGTGGCAAAGCTTTACCGCCGGGGAACCGACGCCCTGGATCGAGGCATCCGGGTGCGCAGCAAGGACGACGGGCTTTTGATTGATCTGCACATTATTGTGCTTTACGGCACCAACATTTCCGCCATCGTCAAGAGCATTATCAATAAAGTCACCTATACCGTGGAGGACACCACCGGCATTCGGGTGCTGCGGGTCAACGTCTATGTGGACGGGCTGAAGCAGTGAGAATGAAACCAGCAGGAAAGGAACATCTCCCATGAATATCAGCGGCAGTTTGTTTTCTCAGGCGGTGGTCAGCGCCGCCAACCACATCATCAACCAAAAAGCCAAGGTGGATGAGCTGAATGTGTTCCCGGTGCCGGACGGCGACACCGGCACCAATATGTCCATGACCATGCAGGGCGGCAAAAAAGCGGTGGAGGCATTGGAACAGCCTGCCCCCATCGGGGAGGCTGCCAAAGCGTTTGCTTCCGCTTTGCTTCGGGGGGCCAGAGGGAATTCCGGGGTGATCCTTTCGCTGTTGTTTCGGGGATTTTCCAAGGGGCTGAAGGGCCGTCAGGAGGCCAACGGCTCCGACATTGCCTACGCCCTGAAACTGGGCACCGAAGGCGCCTATAAAGCGGTGATGAATCCCACCGAGGGCACCATCCTCACCGTGGCCCGGCTGGCCAGCGAAGCGGGCGAGGAAGCCGCCATGGCGGGGAAGGACGCCGTGGAGGTATTCGACGTCATTGTGGACGCCGCCAAGCAGGCGTTGGACCAGACCCCCGAACTGCTGCCGGTGCTGAAAAAGGCCGGCGTGGTGGATGCCGGGGGCATGGGGCTTTACACCATTCTGCTGGGCATGCAGCGGGTGTTCCACGGCCAGGAAGGGTATGCTCTGGAATCGGACAAACCCAAAGCCGCCGTCGTCAGCGACGTCAATCCTTTTGCCGAATACGATGAAGTGATCAACTTCACCTACTGTACCGAATTTATTGTGGTAAAGAATAAAGAAAGCCGGGATCCCCTGGCCCTGCGGGCCTATTTGGAAAGCATCGGGGATTGCGTTGTGGTGGTGGACGACGACACCATCATCAAGGTCCACGTTCACACCGACCATCCCGGCAAGGCCTTTGAAGAGGGGCTTCTCTATGGCAGCCTGGTGAACATGAAGGTGGAGAATATGCGGGAGCAGAACGCCGCCAAAAAGACCGAGGCCATTGCCAAGGAAGCGGAGCTCCCCTGGGCAGAGCCCAAAAATCCCTACGGCTTTGTAGCCGTGGCGGCGGGCGCCGGGGTGCAGAGCCTCTTTGCCGATCTGGGGGTGGATCAGATCGTCAGCGGCGGCCAGACCATGAACCCCAGCACCGACGATATCCTTCATGCCGTGGAAGCCACTCCGGCCCAGACGGTTTTTGTGCTGCCCAACAACAAGAACATTATTATGGCGGCGGAGCAGGCCGAAAAGCTGGCGGACCGCCGGGTCTGCGTGTTGCAGACCCGCTCCATCCCCCAGGGGCTTTCCGCCATGCTGGCATTTGATCCCGACTCCAACTTCCAGGAAAACCGGGTGAGCATGACCCGTGCCCTGGACCGGGTCCAGTCCGGGCAGATTACCTTTGCTGCCCGGGATTCGGATTACGAAGGCCATAAGATCCGCCAGGGCCAGATCCTGGCCATGGATGGGGGCAAGCTGGACTTTGTGGACGATCAGCTTCCCAAAGCCCTTTACCGCCTTACCCGGCATCTGGTGAAAAAATCCGATGCCCCCGGCTTTATTACCATCCTCTACGGCAGCGACGTCACCGAGGATCAGGCCCAGGAAGCGGTGCAGCCCATCCGGGATAAGTTCGGCAATGACTGCGAAATCAGCCTGGTCAACGGCGGCCAGCCGGTGTACTATTATATCATTTCGGTGGAGTAAGGAGCCGTTATGAACCAAAAGGAATGCCCCTCCATCCGCAGCCTGAAAGGCGTGGGGGAACAGCGGGCAAAATACTATGAAAAATTGGGAGTAGAGGATCTCTGCTCCCTTTTGCGTTATTATCCCCGCACCTGGCTGGATTTTTCCGATCCGGTACCTATTTTGCAGGCCCAGCCGGGGGAGACGGTATGCGTCAAGGGAACGGTGTTCCGCAAACAGGGCCAGCAGCGCATCCGCAAAGGGCTGAGCCTGTTTAAGGTGTATGTCACCGACGGCGAAGGGCAGCTCACCATTACCATCTTCAATAATGTTTATGCTTTCCAGGCCCTGGAATTGGAGCACACCTACTGCTTTTACGGCAAGATCACCGGGGGGCTGCTCCGCCGGGAGATGAATTCCCCCCAGGTGCTGGATCCGGACCGGGAAACCGCCATTCGGCCGATCTATCCCCTGACCCAGGGGCTGACCAACCGGATGATCTGCACCAATATGCGCCAGGCGCTGAAGGAATGGGGGGATCATCTGGAGGATATCCTGCCCCAATGGGTGCTGCAAAAATACCAGCTTTGCCGGATGCGGTACGCCTACGAAAACATCCATTTCCCCGCCGACCGGCACGCTTTGGAAATTTCCCGCCGCCGGCTGATCTTTGAGGAATTCTTCCTGCTGAGCCTGGGCATGGGGCAGATCCGTTCCCGGCGGCGGGAGCAGACTGCCTTTCGCCTTACCCAAACCGATCTTGCCCCCTTTTTGCAGAACCTTCCCTTTTCCCTTACCGAAGGCCAGAGCCAGGCCATACAGGATTGTATCCGGGACTGCACCGGCGCTGCCGCCATGAACCGGTTGATCCAGGGAGATGTGGGCTGCGGCAAAACGGTGGTAGCGGCGGCGCTTTGCTATCTGATGGCCAAAAACGGGGGACAGAGCGCCATGATGGCCCCCACCGAACTGTTGGCCCGGCAGCATTTGGAAACCCTGTCCGGCATGCTTTCCGGCCTGGGGATTACCTACGGCTTGCTGGTGGGAAGCCAGTCCGCCGCCCAGCGCCGGGAAACCCTGGCCCGGATTGCCGACGGCTCCATCCAGGTGGTGGTGGGCACCCAGGCGCTGATTCAGCAGGGGGTGGAATTTTCCCGGCTGGGGCTGGTGATCACCGATGAACAGCACCGCTTTGGGGTGGAGCAGCGCTCCCTGCTCAGCCAAAAGGGGGAACACCCCCACTGCCTGGTGATGAGCGCCACCCCCATTCCCCGGACGTTGGCGCTGATGATGTATGGGGAACTGGATCTTTCGGTGATCCGCCAGATGCCCAAGGGCCGCAAGCCGGTAAAGACCTGGCTGATTGATTCCGGCAAGCGCACCCGTGCCTTGGGTTTTGTGCGAAACTTTTTGGAGCAGGGCTTTCAGGGATACATCGTCTGCCCCATGATTGAGGAAACCGACAGCGAACTGGTGAGCCTGAAGCGGTACCAGCAGGGCTTACAGAATACCCCTCTGGCGGGGGCATCCATCGGCTTTCTTCACGGCAAGATGAAGGGGGCGGAAAAAGAAAAGGTGATGGAGCAGTTTGCCCGGGGGGAATTGCAGCTCTTGGTGTCCACTACCGTGGTGGAAGTGGGGGTGGACGTTCCCAATGCGGTGGTGATGATTGTGGAAAATGCCGAGCGGTTCGGCCTCAGCCAGCTTCACCAGCTTCGGGGCCGGGTGGGCCGGGGCAGTGAGCAGAGCCACTGCATCCTGATTTCCGACCACCAACAGCCTGCCACCCGTGCCCGGCTGAAACTCCTCTGCCAGACCACCGACGGGTTTGAATTGGCCCAGCAGGACTTGAAGCTAAGGGGCCCGGGGGACTTTTTCGGCCGGCGGCAGCACGGCCTGCCCCAGTTGAAGATGGCGGATTTTGCCACCGATCTGGCCCAGTTGGAACAGGCCCGGCAGGCCGCCCAAACCCTGCTGGAACAGGATCCCGGCTTGGAGCAGCCGGAACACCGCCTGCTCCGTCAAGAGGTGGAGCGGATGTTCCAGGCACAGACCAGCAACTGAAAACGTGTTTTGCATGGATAAAACGCAAAATGCGTGATATTTTTCAGCCGCCTTCTGAGGAAGGCGGTTCAAATTGTAGAAAAAGTAAAGTTTAGATCAAACCTTTTTAAAGGTTTGTAGGGGTGCAGGATGGCAACGAAACGTCTGATGACGTTTCTAAGTCCCATCTTGACGGCCAAAAGGCCGGCCGTCATTTTGCTTTGCAAAAACTGATGGAACTTAACCTCTGCATAGAAATAATTACATTCTAAAAATTTGTTTTTTTCACGATGTTTTATTATCGAAAGTCATGGAAACAACAAACCGGAATCCGCCCGCCCCAAGGCGTAAAGCCGAGGGCGGGTCCATCCGGAACCATCCAAACCCTTTTTCAGCAAACCGGCCGCCTTCTGAGGAAGGCGGTTTTTCTTTGCTTGTTTTTTAATGAAAGCAGATAGCAAAACGCAGTTTGCGTTTTAAAGCCGTGAAACGTGTTTTTATTTACGGAACATCATTGGGCAACCGGCCTTTATCCGCCCGGCACAGCAAAAATGGCTGCGAAAACACAATTTGCGTTTTCGCAGCCTGGAATCACGGATGGCCGGATTTTTAAGCCGTTGTATGGGCTTTCCGGTTATGATATAATGATTGCCGAAGGCAATCATTACGGTTCCCGCTTTGCCGCCAAAAAGCAA
>CASDQY010000085.1 GCA_949282975.1 uncultured Oscillospiraceae bacterium
GTGGCCAACTGACGGCCATTCTGCCAGGTCAGGGTATTTCCACGATAACTCAGCGGATTGCCAATTTCATCGTAGGTAATAGTGGAACCATTAAAGTTGGTGAGCTTATCCTTCCAGTTGTTGTCGCCGTAACTATAAGAAACGGTGGAGGTAGGACTGCCCAAATCGCCGGTGGTATAGGCGTATTCCTTCCGGGAAGTGATGTTGCCGCCAACGTCATAGGAATAAGTGATGGTCTTGTTCTGCGCCACATTGTCTTCCCGCACCAACTGATTCAGTTCATCGTAGTAATACTTTACCTGCTGAACCGGCTCGCCGGCGCCTTCCTGTCTGGAAATGGTTTCGATGTTGCCCCGGCTGTCATAGGTGTAAATCCAGGACACATTTCCATTGGTCATTTTGCTGACCAGGGTGGTGGTGGAGCCAAGGGTGTTCCCATCCAGATATTCATAGGAAGTGGTAAAGTCGGTGCCAAGGTCTAAGGTACGGGTTGCGGTTCTGGCCAGTTCATCATAAGTATAACTTAAAACGTCCTGATCGTCAATCCTAACTCCTTGAATCAGACCGGAATTTTGCCCGGAACCGTAAACATATTGGGTTTTGGTGCCGGTGCCATCCACCCGGTTGATCACATAATCGGTACGGTTCTTGTCGTCGTAGGCCACCCGGATGGTTTGGTCCTGGGTGGAGTCCATGCCGATTACCCGTCCCACCATGTCATACTGATAGGTATAGGTGACGTTGTTCACCAGATCGGTGGTCCGGGCAAGATTGCCGTAAGCGTCGTATACATAGGTGAAGGCGGTTTGACCATCGTAGCTCTTGCCGGTGGTGCGGTAAAGGTTGTCATAGGTGTAGCCTACGCTGTCTCCGTTGCCGTAGGTGGAGCTGGAAAGGGGCCCGTTGCCGGGCAGATAGGTATTGCTGGAAAGCACCTGGCTGCCCACCGAAGTAGAGGTCACATTACCGAATCCGTCATAGGCAAAGGAGTAGTTGAAACCATTGTGGGAGATGCCGGTCAGCCGGCGGTTGGTGTAGCTGTAGGAATTGGTGACGGTTTGATCTCCCACCGTGGCGGAAACGCCGGTAAGCAGATCGTTGCTGCTGTTATAGGTGTAGGTAGTGGTGTTTCCGGCAGGGTCGGTGGTGGAGGTTAAAAGCCGGTTGCGGCTGTCATAGGTGTTGGTGGTGGTGTTCCCCCTGGCGTCGGTGGTGGAGGCCAGATTGCGTCCGTCCGAAGTGTAGGTGGCGGAGGAAGTGACCGCATCGGAAACCGCTTCCAAAATCCATTTTTGGCTGACGGCGCCGGTATAGGCCATGGACTGAATCTTTGCACCTTTATTGACGGAACCGTCTGAAATGGCCAGCGCATTGTTTTCATTGCTTCTGGGAACGATTCGATAGGTCCCATCTCCAACCGACACGAGTTTGAAATGCTGGTTGGTGTCGTTTTCATCCGCTTGCTGTACCGTTACAATTGCGCCGTTTGGAGCCGACAGGGCATGAGCTGTTTTCATCATGGGAATGATCTGGTAGTAGCCGTTCTCCAGATCTTTGAAATAAAACTGCTGTTCGAACCCGTTGTGGTGGAAATATTGGTAGAGATATTGATTGACCGTCCCCTGGCTTACGTCCAGATATTTGCCGCTGTGCCGGGAGCGGATTTTAAAGATGGTGTCTCCTTCCGGTTCGTCCGAAACCGAATCCCGCACCGGTTCAAAATACCAGATTTGATTGTCGTTTTCGTTTGCATCCCAAAGCTGTACATTATTGCCTTCAAAATCAACGGCTTTGGTGTCGTTGGTGCATTTTGGAATGATCTGATACCCGCCCCCGGGCATGGCTTTGATCTTGAATTTGGTGGCGTCGGTTTGATGATTGTCATAGATGGCCACATTGGCTTTCCGTTCATTCTTGCCGCCGTCAACTCCTAATGCCCGGCCCGAATTGGGCATACAAGTAATCAGTTGATAATAGCCGTCGCCGGTACTGTGAACGCCCCATTGTTGATTTTCTCCGCCGTGGAATGTATAGGTTTGAACGTTTCGACCGTTTTCATTCAGGTTTCTGGACACGTCCATATATTGGCCTGTGGACTTGTTGCGAAGATAGTATCGCCTTCCGGAAAGCAGGGAACCGTACTGATCGCCGCCCTGGGCCTTGACCGTGGAAGCGTTTCCGTTGGAATCGTAGGTGTAATTGTACTGAACGCCCTGCAAATTCCTGGCGGCTTCCAGATTGTTGTTTGCATCGTATGCATAATCAAAGGTGGTCCCATCCGGATTTAATAGCTTGGTGAGATTGTTTTCGTTGTCCACGGTAAAGCTGGAGGATTCCGCCGCTGTAATGCTGGAGGTCAAATTGCCTTCCGAATCGTAGACATAGCTTTGACCGTTGTCTTTGGTGAACTGCAATCCATCGATATAAAGGGGATTGGCCTGATCGTAATACATAATGTAAAGGTGGATTTCCCGATAGGTCCGATTGGTGGAGCTGTCCTGATCGTCGGTGGAGACAATGCCATGAAGGTATTGCCAATCGGAAACATAGGGATTGATATCCAATGTCACCCATTTTGCGCTGCCGGTGTTGTAAAGGACCGCAGCGGCAATTCGGGCTTGACGGCCCGGTAATGCGTCCGCTTTTACCCAGCCGCTGAGGGAGAAAACATCCCCTTCCTGGCCGGAGACATAGATTCCCTGCAAAAAGTGCTGGTTTACACCGATTTGCCCGGTCATTACCGCAGAGCGTGAACCAAATTTGGCCTGGGTACTGCTTGCAGTAGCCGTGCTGCCAAGGTTCCAGCTGGAAGGCTTGTTGCTGGAAACCTGCTCAAATCCGGAATTGCAGAGGATATTGACTTTGTTTGCCACATTTCCCTGTTCCAGCTGTAAGCAATCAAACCATACGGTTCCGGTGGCCAGATAGAGTCCCGCCCAGACCGTGACGGTTTGGGCGCTGGGCAGGGTAAAAGTAACGCTCAGCCGTTCCCAGCCATTGTCTACGTTTTCATCGGTGGGGCCGGTAACGAACCGCTCTGAAAAGAAATTGCCGGAAGAAGTGGTTTTGACTTGAAGGGCAGCGCCGGTGTCCTCGCCGGAAACTGTCACAGAGGCGGATTTTATATAAGCGGAAAAGGTGTATTCCCCGGCCGGCAGGGTGACGTTTTGCACTAACCCTACCTTTGTTTCTAAATGGCTTGAGGTGACTCGAACGGAGCGGTTATCAATATAACCAACATCCGACACCCGAGTGACGCCGCCGTTAGGACCTTCCACCTGATTGCTCCAGGTGTCTACGAAGCCGGAGTACCCACTCAAATTGGGGTTTGTGAGATAATTATAAACCGTTCTTTGAGTGTTCCCGGATTGACTCAGTTTGTTGTTGGTGAGCCCTTCCGAATAATACGCATAGCTATTGGCATTGCCATTGGCGTCGTATACGTCTGTAACCCGGCCCATATTGTCAAAGTTATAGGTAATGATGTTGTTGTCGCTTTTAGCGCCGATATTTCCGTCTAAGCCGCAATCTTCCACCACCGTAGTGTTTCCATTGCGATAAGAAAGATTGATTTGCTGTCCCGAAATATTGCCGCTGGTTTCCCGAATGGAGGACACACGAGGAACGCTCATATCGGTGACGTAACTGTATTCCACGGTGTAACCGTCAGAATAATGGACGCTTTGCAGCTTCTTGCCGTTATATGTAAACGACGTGGAGGTTCCATCGGGATAAGAGATCTGTTGCAGATTGCCGTCATTTGTATAGGTGTAGGTGATCGTGCGCCCGGCGCCATCGGTAATGGAAGTCAATCGGCTTTTATCTTCAGTATAATGGAAATAGATTCTGGCCCCGGTGGGATCCGTGGCATAACCGATATAATTCCCATTGGCGTTAGGGCCGTATTGGTAGGTGATGGTGTTTCCATTTGGGTCGATTTCTTTTCGAAGATAGCTGTCGGAATCAAAGACAAGTTTATAGCCGTCTTTGGTTGTGATAGTCCGATTGGTTGGAGTTGTGTCGGTGATTTCAAGACCCAGGCCGTCTTCGTCTTTTAATTTATTTCCATCATTTTGGTCTTTGTAAAAGTAATGCGCAGTTCCATCTGAATCTGTGTATTTATAGGGATAATTTGCATCGCCGGTAGCCACCAGCTGCTGCATTACGTTCAACCGCCAGCCGTTGCCGAATCGAGAGCTGGTTTGGCTTTCACTAAGATTGTAGACATGGGAAATTGAAATTGGAAGCCGTTCACCGGTGGTACCGGCATCCTGGTGAATAAAAACCTGATTTCCGGTGTAAAGATTTGTGTAACCGGTTCCAGCTCGGCCGACAGATTGGTTGAGGTAATTCCAATAATCTTCAACGCCATTGGCGTTTTTATAATAAAAGTATCCTCCGGGGAATTGTGCAGAACTAATTTGAGGTAGTTCATCCTGAGGATATTCCGAAGAGAAGAAATCAGCAGCAGCCATCCTGCTTTCATCCGCCGCTTTTAACAGAACCCCGTTATTGACGCCGGTATTGTACCAATCTCGAACTAACTTAGTAATATTGACGGAACGAGGCGTCACGTTCACAGTGGTTCCGCTCAGCACTGGTTCTACCGTCATATAATCCAGCACGGTAGAGTCAAAAGCCGGCTGATTGTTCCAAGTTGTCGTATTATGCTGCCAGGAACCGGTGACCCTGTGGGCAGTAATGTTAAATTTTTGTTCGCCTACTGCCGAAAATCCTCTTTGCCATAGGACCAACTGCCCATAGTAAATAATATCTCCGTTATTCAATGCGGGGAGATTCTGGAATTTAACAAGTGAACGGGATTTCCCATAAACGTAGCTGTTTCCCACTTCAAACGAACCGTTGTAGGCTACGTCGCTGCTGTTTGGCTGTTTTTCCCGAACAAAAGTATCATCAATATTTCGGTTTTCTCGGCTGGTTTCCACATTAGGGTCAATCACAACAGGATATGCCCGATCTTCCGCTTTCAACCATTCCCGGTTGGGGTTTATGGTCAAAATGCTTGTCTGTGTTTCCGAATTGGTTTCCAGCACATAGGCAACATCCTCTGAGATTGTACCCCGGGCATCGTACATATATGGAGCTGAAAACTGATATACGATTTCATCGGGCAGTTCTGCACGATACAATATAACTTCTCCGCTGTCTTCCAAGCGGATTTCCAGTCCCGGATGGCTTATGGTAAAGGAGAGCCGGGTGTCTGCCGCAGAAGAATTCAATAAAGTGATGTTTTCTTTGATGACATTGGAAATCACAATGTATTCCAAATTTACATTCGGCAAAATATTTTCATAGGTTCCTTTCGCCGCAATTGTAGGAGCTGTCATCTTTTCTAAATTGTAGGCTTCGATTTCTTCCTGTTCTTCGGGCAGGGATGGATCGGCGGCAAATGTTGCTATTTTGGGTTGTGGATTTTCTACCACAAAGGTGCTGATTGGTTGCTGCGATTCCACCTGATTGGCAGGGACAACCACAGCGGTATTGCTTTCTAGTCCGGATGCTGTATCTTCCGTATCCGGATTCATTTGCAGCGCAATATTTTCTTCAGCGGAAGCAGATGCATCCTCCTGGTCAGATATGGATTCTTCTGTTGAAAGACCCCATGCAATCACATCATCCTCTGTCTGAATGGTTACTAATTGCTCCTGGTCGCTGGTTTGTGCAAAACGGACATGGGTGTTGGAAGCGGTATTTTCATAATAGTTGCCCTGTTCGGAATCTGCTTTTAATTGCAGTGTGTTATCAATTTCCTGCCAAGCACCGTTTTCTTCATAATGGACAGCGTAAGGATAGTTTACTCTTCCGATATTGTTGAATTGCTTGCAAAATGTTTGTAAAAAATGAAAAGGTTTCGGATTCAATGGTATTTTACTTCTTGCTTGCTTCTTTTGAATTTTGTAATTTCATTTGAGGAACCGGGTGTTTTTGAGAGAATATAATTTTATTTTGGGAATGTGAAAGAAAACGTTAAAGATTTGTTTCTGTTTGCGGCTTTCTAAAAAATTTGGGCCTGAACGCAGGAAACGCTCAGACCCAAACACGTAACAGCTACCGCATTAGTGTGCGGACAGCGGGCTGTCGGAAAGCGCCCACCCTTCCACGACACGAACTCCGATGGGATCCGGATTTTCTTTGAAATTCACAAATTCCATGGTGTGCTGCAAAATTTCCTCTCCTGTATCCAGGTTCTTAACTTTGACCGTATAACGAATGGCCGCCCAGTTGTCCTTAATAATCATGTTGTCAAAGTCGCCGAGTTCCATGGTGTAATGCTGGAAAAGCTGTCCCATCATGTCTTTATACTGTTGAAGGGTCAGCCGGTGCCCATACACATTGTAATATGCGTCAGGTTCATACAGAGTGTTGCACCACTCCAGCCATCCGTCATAGCCGCCATTCCAGTTTTTGAATCCGTTTTCCAAACGGTCTTTAATTGCCATTTCCATATTGTTAGTCATACTAATTCTGTCCTTTCTGAATTAAAGATGAAATGATAAAGAAACAACCGATGATGATTTACGTTTGGTTGCCGCCCTTGGCTGCATTCATTCGCACCTGAGCCTGCGCCGTCCGTTCCTTTGCTTCCGCAATGGCTTTCTCACGTTCTGCTTGCTCTGCCGCCTTGCGGATTTGGGGATTGCTCTGCGCTTTTGCTTCTTCCCATTGCGCTTTGGCTTCCATTTTTGCAGCCTCGAAGTTGTTCTTGTCTACTTCGTGTTGTGCTTTTGCGCTCTCTTTCATGTCTTCAAATGCGTTCTTTAAAAAATCAGCCATGATGTATCCTTCCTTTTCCATGGTATTGTTTTTTCGATCGTCTGATATGAAAACTGAATTTTCCAGTCTCAGAGGGTATCAAATTTTTCGCCGGTTTTTACCTCATCGGAATAAAGTTCCCGGGGAAGAATATTCGGATCGGCATAATGTTTCCTCCTTTCCAACAAAGTTTTGGGTACAATCCAATCATTGCGAAAAGCATTGTATCGTATCACAGGAAATCTCTTGTTTTGTTTGTTCCTCATGTGATGGTTGTATCTTACCCCCGGACTGTTTTTGAAAGAATAAAAAATTGTTATGGAAGCATTAAAACAAAAAACTTCCCTGTTTCCGGCTCATAAAAGCTGAACCGCACCAGATTGTACAGACAGCAAAGGACCTTAAGCAGGAAAGAGCAGTTGACTTTGCGTCCATGCCGGCACAGTCGGTCAGCAGTCGGTCAAATATTCCGATGCCAAGCAGTGGATGATCGAGCTCAGCCGGTTTTATTCTTATGGGAGCATTTCCAATATCAAGGTGCGGCTGTTCACCGCCTTTCAAATGGCAGTGATCGAAAAAACATCAAAAATCACGAGAAAAAGAAACCGGTTGAAACCGCTGGAATGATGTGCTACAATGAAGCAAGATTCTTTTGGAAGGGGGATATCTATGCAGTTGGACCATACCTACGTGGTGTGTGCTTATGGGGATTCGCCCTATTTGCGGGAATGCCTGGATTCCCTGAAAGCCCAGACCCGTCCCAGCGCTATCCTGCTTACCACCTCCACCCCCAGCCCGTACCTGGAACAGATGGCCCGGGAATATGACGCAGGCTATGTGGTGCGCCGGGGAAAAAGCTCCATTGGGGCGGATTGGAACTTTGGTTTGAGCCAGGTCAAGACCCCTTACGCCACCATCGCCCATCAGGACGACACCTACGCCCCGCAGTACGGGGAATGGGTGATGGCTAAGCTGACCGCCTATCCCGATTCTTTGATCTGCCATACCCGTTATCAGGAGAAGATCGGGGACCGGATAACGGCAGACACGGTAAACCTGAAGATCAAAAACCTTATGAGCCGGTTCGTCAATCTCTTTGCCCCCCGGTGCCGCTGGCTGCGCAGCCGGGTGCTGGCGCTGGGAGACTTTGTGGGCTGCCCTTCGGTGAGCTACCATTTGGAAAACCTGAAGGATTTTACCTTTGATGATTCCCTCCACGTCACCCTGGACTGGGATGGCTGGCGGCGGATTTTTCGGCGAAAGGGACGGATCTGCTATGTGAAGCAGTGCGCCATGACCCACCGCCTCCACGAAGGGGCGGAAACCAGCGCCGCCATTGCCGACCATACCAGACAGCAGGAAGATTTGTTGATGTTTGAGCGGTTCTGGCCAAAGCCCATCGCCCGGTTTTTAGCCAAACGGTACCAGAAATCCTTGGAAACCAAAAAATAAGGAAGATTTCTATGGAAACTTTATATTCTTCTCCAAAACAGGATGGATTTTACTACCCGGCGGAATCAGCTCCCCACCAGGGCTGCCTGATGATCTGGCCCCATCGGGGGGACAGTTGGAGCTACGGCGGCTATGCCGCAAGGGAAACTTTTGTGAAGATCTGCACCGCTATCGCCTTGAGCGAAGAGGTGACAGTGTGCGCCCCTGCCGCACAGTACGACAACGCCCGTCTGGCATTGCCGGAGCAGATCCGGGTGGTGGAACTGTCCAGCGATGACAGCTGGGCTCGGGATACGGCCCCCATCTTTCTGATTGACGGCAAGGGCCGCCGGCGGGGTGCGGATTTTGACTTCAACGCCTGGGGCGGGCTGTATAACGGCTGTTACTTTCCCTGGGATTTGGACCGGCATCTGGGGCGAAAGGTGTGCGACCTTTATTCCATCGACCGCTACGACCTTCAGGATTTTGTGCTGGAAGGGGGCAGCGTCCACAGCGATGGGGAAGGCACTTTGCTGACCACCGCCGCCTGCCTGCTCAGTCCGGGGCGGAATCCGACCCTGACCCAAAAGGAGATCGAGCAGAAACTGTTGGACGCCCTGGGCGGGGAAACCGTGCTTTGGCTGCCCCGGGGCATTTACAACGATGAAACCGACGAGCACGTGGACAATGTGGCGGCTTTCGTCAAGCCGGGCGAGATCCTCTTGAGCTGGACCGAGGACGAAACCGACCCCCAGTATCCCTTTTGCCGGGAAAACTGGGAGTATCTCCAAACCGTTCGGGACGCCAAGGGCCGGAACTTAAAGGTCCATAAGCTGCCTCTGCCCAAACCGGTGACAGTGTCGGAGGAAGAGTGCCGGGGGCTGGACTGTGTGGACGGAAAACCCGCCCGTACCCCCGGGGAGCGGCTGGCAGCCAGCTACGCCAACTTTTATCTCTCCAATCAAAACGTGGTTATGCCCGCCTTTGACGACCCCATGGACCAGGTGGCGGCCAACATTTTGGCGGACTGCTTCCCAAAGCGGACGGTCATTCAGATCCCCACCCGGGAGATTCTTTTGGGCGGCGGGAACATCCATTGCCTTACCCAACAGATCCCGGCGGGAATTGACTAAACAGCAAGGAAGATTTCAAAGAGAAAGGAATGCCTATGGTACATCTTGGCGGCGGCTGGGACGAACTGCTTCAGCCGGAATTTGAAAAGCCCTATTATCAAAAACTCCGGGCTTTTTTGAAGGAAGAATACGCCCATTACAATATCTTCCCCCCAATGGATAAGATCTTTAACGCCCTGCAAAGCACCCCTTATGACAAAGTGAAGGCAGTGATCCTGGGGCAGGACCCTTACCACGGTGCCGGGCAGGCCCACGGTCTTTGCTTTTCGGTGCAGAAAGGGGTGAAGCCCCCGCCGTCTCTGCAAAATATTTTTAAGGAGCTGAATTCCGATATCGGAATGCCCCTGCCTCCTTACGGGGAACTAACCGGCTGGACCAGACAGGGGGTGCTGCTGCTCAACACCGTGCTGACGGTGCGGGAAGGAATGGCCAACAGCCATAAAGGCAAGGGCTGGGAGCAGTTTACCGATCGGGTGATTACCTTATTGAATGAACGGCAAACCCCCATGGTGTTCTTGCTGTGGGGCGGTCCCGCTCGGAAAAAGAAGGAGCTGATTACCAACCCCATTCATCTGGTGCTGGAGACAGTGCATCCTTCGCCCCTGAGCGCTTATCACGGCTGGTTTGGCTGCAGGCATTTCAGCCGGTGCAATGAATTTTTAAAGCAGCAGGGAATGAGTCCCATTGATTGGGCCGCCCTGTAAAAACCGCCTGTCACCATTTGGTGACAGGCGGTGTGTTGTTTTCTCAGGGGTTTTCTCCTGCCGCAACCGGGATTTTTTCCGGTTCCGGCTTTTTCTTTAACAGGCTTTGATTTAGATTGGTGGATTTTTTCAGCTTGTGAATCACCAGATAATAGTCGATCACCAGCATGATGGTGGCGCCGGTCCAGGCGGAAACTTCGGCGGTCATAACGCCCCAAAATCCCATGAACAGGGGCAGTGTCAGCACCAGGACGATCCGAATGGCCAGTTCCAGCCCGCCGGAAATCATGGGCATCACCGTGCGGCCCATTCCCTGAAGGGCGGAACGGTAGGGCCACAGCAGCCCCAGCACCCACAAAAACAGGCTTAAAAATACCATGTAGTTGGAAGCTTCCTGGATAATCTGGCCGGCGTCAGGGTCAAATCCCACCACGAACCCGGCAATGGGCTGGGAGAAAAAGACCATGCATAAGCACAGGCAGGTGCAGATCACCAGATTGATGCCGATGCAGCGGACCACCCCCTGGCGGATTCGGTCCAGCTTGCCCGCCCCCAGGTTCTGGCCGGAGAAGGTGGTCATGGCCATGCCGAAGGTGGCGTTGGGCTGCTGGATAATGTTTACCACCTTGCATCCGGCGGCATAGGCGGAAGAATACAGGGCCCCCAGGTTGTTGACCACCCCTTGGAGAATCATCACGCCCAGGGCGGTGACGGAATTTTGAAAGGCCATGGGAATGCCCATGACAATCATTTTCCGCATCATGGCAAAGTTCAGGGTAAAATCCGGTCTGGACAGATGGAGGATCTCCAGCTTCCGCATCACCACCAGATTGTAGCACATGGCCATGACCTGGCTGATGGCGGTGGCAATGGCGGCCCCGGCCACGCCCCAGTGGAACACCATGACGAACAGCAGGTCCAGCCCGATGTTCATCACCGTGGAGAGGATAATGGCAATCAGCGGATTGCGGCTGTCCCCCACCGCCCGGAGGATGGAGGAGGTCATGTTGTAAAACACCAGGCAGCCGATGCAGCCGTAGACGATCCGGGAATAGAGCACGGCATCCGCCATAAACTGCCGGGGCGTCTGCATCAAGGTCAGGATCCATTCCGAGGACAGGGCGGCGGCCAGGGAAACCACCACCACGCTCACCGCCGACAGGCAGATGGACATGGCGATGCTTTTCCGCATGCTTTCCAGGTTTTTCGCCCCAAAATACTGGCTGATGAGAATGGAAAATCCCTGGGTCAAACCGCCGATGAAGCCGATGACGAAGAAATTCATGGAGCTGGTGCAGCCGATGGCGGTGAAGGCGTCCACCCCCACGCCCCAGCTGACGATCACGCTGTCCGCCAGATTGTAAAATTGTTGTAAAATGCTCCCCGCCAGCATGGGCAGGGCAAAGGCAAGGATCAGCCTGGTGGGGCTGCCCTTGGTCATGTCACGGACCAATCTTAATTTCCCCTTTCTAATCCGTTTGATTGGTACGGCAACTATCATACACGATTGTGAAAAATTGTCAAGCGGCAATTTGTTGTAAAAACTTCCGGCTTTTTGTTTTTATGTTTGGCGGTGTGCAAAAGAAAAAATGCCTTTCCAAAAGAATGGAAAGGCACAGGCAATGACGGCTTGATTAACTTTCTTCCAGGGTAACTTCCACGTTTTTGATCAGATTCAGAAGGGAACTGGTAAAGAGCGGATAGTTGGCTTGGAGCTGTTCGGTGGACAGGATGGTTTTTTCCTGGGGGAGGTCTTTGGAAAGCTGAACCATCAGCTGGGACAGATCCGCCCGTTGGAGCAGGCGCTGGGCATCTGCCAGATAGGGGTACCGGGCTTTGTCCACCACAAACAGGGTGGAGAGGTTTTTGGGGTTGAGTTCATAGAGCATCCGGAATGCCAGATAAATGTCCATCATCAGATACAGGCTCATGGACTTGGTGAGCTTGGTATTCCCGATGCGCTCCAGCTGGCTGAACACAATGTTTAAGCTGTTGATCATCAGCCGTTTGTTCAAAGTGGGGAGGATGCTCCCCCCACGCAGGCGGTTTTCCTTGCCCAGCACATCGGCTTCCGGCAGATCGTCCACCATCAGGGTAGCGCCGGTGCGCTCAGGGGAACGGCCCAGCAGGTAATCGCAGGACACTCCGTAAAAGTCGGCGGTGCGAACTAAAAAATCCAGCCCGCATTCCCGGATGCCTTTTTCATAGTGGGAGAGCAGGGATTGGGATACATGCAATTCTGCGGCAGCCTGCTTTTGGCTCAAGCCCCGTTCCTTGCGCAAAAGCGAGAGAATTCGGGGGAAATCGCTGTTCACCGGCATTTCTCCTTTCTTCTAGTTTCACATATAGTAGATTATAGTATAAACGATACTGTTTGTAAAGGTGTTTTGCAGAAAAAAATTGAAAGTTGTCGGCTTTGTGCAAGGAAAAAGGGAAAATTTTTCTATCTTTGTCGGGAAATCCCAAAGATTTCCAGCCCTGTCCCCGGTTTTGCCGCCTGGCACAGGGAAAAAAGACAAAAGGGTTTGCAAATAGCGGGGGAATTTGGTATGATAAGAACATACATTACAATCTGTAAAACCCCAAAAAAGCCGGGAGGAACCCCATGCAAAGTTACCATATTTATTTCATCCGACACGGCATGACCGCTTCCAATCTGGAAGGAAGATTTGTGGGCAAAACCGATCTGCCCCTCTGCCCGGAGGGGATCGCCGGGCTGGCCGGATTGATGGAGAAGGGTGAGTATCCCAATGTGGGGCTGGTTTACACTTCTCCGCTGCTGCGCTGTGTCCAAACCGCCCATCTGCTCTATCCTCAGATGGATCTGATTTCCCTGCCTCAGCTGCAGGAGTTTGATTTCGGGGAGTTTGAAAATAAAAGTTTGGAAGAGCTCAAAGAGGATTCCCGGTTCCTTACCTTTATGGAGCAAAAGATGAAATCCCCGGCCCCGGGCGGAACGGAAGGAATGGACCAGTTTGAACGCCGGGTGCTGGAAGGATTTGAGATCCTGCTGAAAGATATGATGAAAAAGCAGATCTTTTCGGCGGCGGTTGTGACCCACGGCGGGGTGATTATGACGCTGCTGGGGGGCTGCGGCCTGCCCCGGACCAATCCATCTTATTGGAGCTGCCAGCCTGGGGAAGGGTACGGCATTCTGTTGAATCTGGCCGTGTGGAGCAACGCCGGAAGCTTTGAGATCGGCGGCAAAATTCCCTATCAGGGGGAAGCCCAGCCCGAGGCCCAGTATCACTTTGTGGATCCGGATTACATTCGTTCTTTGGATCAGAAGATGGGTGGGAAGCATTCATGAAGGCGATGAAGGGGCTGTTTACCAATAGCTTTAAAGCGTTGAAAGAAAATTTCCCCAAATGCGTCTGCCTTTGCTGCATGGAGCTTTCCATGCTGTTTTGCGCCCTGCTGATCGGGGTTTTGGTCAATCTCCTCTGGAATGAAATTGCCGGAATTGCGGCGGCTGTGTTTGTCTGGGTGCTGTTCGGCGCCCCTCTCAGCGTGGGGGCAAAGCGGATGTATTGGCTGAAAGACGCCCGGGGGCGGTTTTGGGAGCTGAAGCAGCTGTTCTTTTACTATTCCTCCACCCAGCGGTATCTTCGTCTGCTTCGCCAGGAGGTCTATCAGATGATCTGCTGGATCGGCTTGATTCTGCTTTGCTTCGGCCCGGCTTTGAGTTTGTTGTCCGGCCTGGTGCCGTTGGGGCGGGAGGGCTTCGGCCAGCCCTTCTACGAAGTGCTGGTGGCGGTGGAGGTTTTGCTGCTGCTGGCGGGCATGATCGGATTTTTTGGCTTGGGTTCCAAACTGTTTTTGACGCCGTATTTGTTTTTTGAACGTCCCGGCCACAGCTATCTTCAGCTTTTGGGTGGCTCGGCCCGGATGATGAAGGGCCATGTCTGGCATTGGGTTTTGATGCTGGGGGCGGTTTTGGCGGGCTTGGTTTGCTGTTTTTTGATCGTTCCCATCCTGGTGGTGCAGCCGTTTTTGCGGCTGTACAGTCGGGAAGCGGCCCAGCAATGGATACAGCAGTGGCTGGATGAGGAAAAGCCGGCCGGAGAGCAGGGAAAGCATCCGGGAGAAGAAGGAGTGTTTGCAATTTGAAGGACTGTGCTGATATCAAGCGGGTGGTGATCAAGGTGGGCACCTCTACCCTGGCGTATTCCACCGGATTGTTGAATCTGCGGAGGATTCAAAAATTAGTGGAGGTCATCTCCGACATGAAGAATACCGGGCTGGAAATCGTGCTGGTTTCCTCCGGCGCCATCGGCGTCGGCGCCGGGGAACTGGGATTTGCCGGAAGGCCCCACGATATGCCCACCATCCAGGCCTGCGCCTCGGTGGGGCAGTGCGAACTGATGCAGGTGTATTCCCGCTTCTTTTTGGAGCATAACCATCGGGTGAGCCAGGTGCTGATGACCCGCTATACGGTGGATCGGGAAATCAGCTGCCGGAATCTGGAAAACACCTTAAACCGGCTGCTGCAATTAAAGGTGCTTCCCATCGTCAACGAAAACGACGCCATTTCCACCGAAGAAATTGAATT
>CASDQY010000086.1 GCA_949282975.1 uncultured Oscillospiraceae bacterium
CAGATACTCCTGCCCCAGGGCAAAGATGGTTCCCTGGGCGCCGAAAAGGCTTAGGACAGAGGGGGCCAGGGTAAGAAACAGCACCGTCAGTCCGATCCCGCACGCCACCAAGGCCAGCACCATCATGCCGAAGTATTTCCGGGCCAAAATAATCCGCCGTCTGCCCAAGGAAATGGCGTAACACACCGCACCCCCCATGCCGATGCCGGTGCCCACCGCCTGCAAAAAGGCGGTGATGGGATAGGCCATATTCACCGCCGCCAGGGCATGGTCCCCCATGGCGTGGCCCAAAAAGAAGCCGTCCACAATGGCGTACACCCCGGACAGGGCAAAGGCCAGCATGGAGGGAAGCACGGCTTGGAAAAAGGCTTTACGTTCCTTCATCTTCACAGGCCTCCCGAAAGTATTGATTGTACCGGGCGGTGGCATCCAGAAACTCCTGGGATGTCTCCTGCCCCAGCCGCTGCCAAACCCGGCTCTCCGTTTGAATCAGCTGCCGGGCAATTTCACCGGCGTATGCCAGTCCCTGAGGGGTCAGGGTCACCCGACGCACCCGCCGGTCCCCCGGTTCCTGAGCGAAAGACACCCAGTTTTGCAGCTGCCAGTGTTTCAACACGCTGTTCACCGTCTGTTTGGGCAGCGCCCAACGGCGGCAGATGTCCCGCTGCCGGCAGCCCTGAGGCTGCTCTACCAAACTCAGCGCCACCAACAGTTCCGTCAAACTCAGTCCATGGCGTTTCGCCCAATCGGCGTACAGCATATTGGTTTCCTGCCACAAACCGGTAAACTCCCAAAAATAGCCCATCTTCTCCCTCCAACTCGTCCGATTTCGGACAGATTATAGCAAAGGGAGTACCACTGCGTCAAGGGACAAAACCAGCGGAAGGTATGAGATAAGTGACAGGGTTAAAAAAATGTCTAGGCAACCTGCCATTTTAAGGCAAACTCTCTCACAAATCCGGCAGAAAATCATTTTCCAAAGCGCAGCGGCGTCCATTTTGGCGGTTTCCCGATTTGCCGCTTTGGATTATTATCTCCGGCTTCCAAATCCCGGCATTGGGGAAACCCGGCACGAAAGGTTTCGGCAGACAAAAATACAGAAGCACCGCCCTGTTAAGACGGTGCTTCCGCACATCGGCAGCTTACGCAGCCGGTGTTGTTTCACTTGGAATGTCAACGAACTCAGTCGTTGCGGCCATGCCATTTCCAATCCATGACTTCGGGCAGATCCTGACCCTTGTCGGCGATATAGTTGGTGTGCTCCACCAAAGTATCCCGCATCTTCTGGATCAGGTAAGCGCCGCGGTTGCCCAGCTGGGGCAGCTGCTGCACAGCGTCGATGACCAGGTGGAACCGGTCGATCTCGTTCTGTACCCGCATGTCGAAGGGAGTGGTGATGGTGCCTTCTTCCTGATAGCCGTGAACGTGTACGTTCTGGTTGTGCCGACGGTACATCAGTTCGTGGATCAGGCGGGGATAGCCGTGGAAGGCAAAGATGATGGGCTTGTCCTTGGTGAACAGGGAATCGTAATCCGCATCGGTCATGCCGTGGGGATGCTTGTCGTGAGATTCCATCTTCATCAGGTCAACCACGTTGATAAACCGAATCTTCAGTTCCGGCAGGTTGTCCCACAGAATGGTGACGGCAGCCAGAGCTTCCAGAGTGGGAGTATCGCCGCAGCAGGCCATAACCAGGTCAGGTTCGCTGCCCTGATCGTTGGAAGCCCACTCCCAGATGCCGATGCCCTGGGTGCAGTGCTTTACAGCCTGATCCATGGTCAGCCACTGGGGACGAGGATGCTTAGAGGTGACCAGCACGTTCACATAGTTGCGGCTGCGTGCGCAGTGGTCGTAGCAGGACAGCAAGCAGTTGGTGTCCGGGGGCAGATACATCCGCACCACGTCCGCCTTCTTGTTGGCCACGTGATCCAGGAAACCGGGATCCTGGTGGGTGAAGCCGTTGTGGTCCTGCTGCCATACGTTAGAGGACAGGATATAGTTCAGAGAAGAAATCTTCTGTCTCCAGGGCAGTTCGCTGGTAACCTTCAGCCACTTAGCGTGCTGGCTGAACATGGAGTCCACCACACGGATGAAGGCTTCGTAGCTGGCGAAGAAGCCGTGACGGCCGGTGAGCAGGTAGCCTTCCAGCCAGCCTTCGCAGAGGTGCTCGCTGAGCATACCGTCCATAACACGTCCGTCGTGGGACAGGAACTCGTCGTTGTCCACCAGTTCGGCATTCCAGTCACGGTTGGTTTCTTCAAACACAGCGCCCAGACGGTTGGACATGGTTTCGTCAGGCCCAAAGATCCGGTAGTTGCGCTCTTCTTTGTTGAGCTTGAAGATATCCCGGACAAATTTGCCCAGCTCGATCATATCCTGGGCTTCCACGCTGCCCGGATAGGGAACGTCGATGGCGTAGTTGCGGAAATCGGGCATCCGCAGATCCTTCAGCAGCAGGCCGCCGTTGGCATGGGGATTGGCGCCCATCCGGCGGTTGCCCTTGGGAGCCAGAGCCTTCAGTTCGGGAATCAGCTTACCGCTTTCGTCAAACAGCTCTTCGGGCTTGTAGCTGAGCATCCACTCTTTGAGCTGATCCAGGTGTTCCGGCTTGGACATATCCATGGGAACCTGGTGAGCCCGGAAGGTGCCTTCGATCTGCTTGCCGTCCACCACTTTGGGGCCGGTCCAGCCCTTGGGGGTGCGCAGCACGATCATGGGCCATACGGGACGGGCGGTAACGCCGTCTTCCCGGGCAGCCTTCTGATTTGCCTTGATCTTTTCTACACAAACGTCCAGCGTTTCGGCCATGCGCTTGTGCATTTCCATCACGTCTTCGCCTTCCTGGTATTCCACAAAGTGGGGTTCCCAGCCGCAGCCTTCGAAGAACTTCTGGCATTCTTCCTTGGGAATACGGGAGAAGACGGTGGGGTTGGAGATCTTGTAGCCGTTCAGGTGCATGATGGGCAGAACGGCGCCGTCGGTGACGGGGTTGAGGAACTTATTGGAGTGCCAAGCAGTGGCCAGCGGGCCGGTTTCGGCTTCGCCGTCGCCCACGATGCAGGCAACTACCAGTTCCGGGTTGTCGAATACAGCACCGAAAGCGTGGGCCATGGAGTAACCCAATTCGCCGCCTTCGTTGATGGAACCGGGAGTTTCCGGAGCCACGTGGCTGGAAATTCCGCCGGGGAAGGAGAACTGCTTGAACAGCTTCTTCATGCCTTCCACATCTTCGCTGACGTTGGGGTACACTTCGCTGTAGCTGCCTTCCATATAGGTGTTGGCAACCATGAAGTTTCCTCCGTGGCCGGGGCCGGAGATATAGATCATATCCAGATCATACTTGTTGATGATACGGTTCAGATGACAGTAAATGAAGTTCTGTCCGGGAACCGTGCCCCAGTGACCAACGATTTTTTTCTTCACGTGATCCATGGTCAGAGGTTCACGCAGAAGCGGGTTGTCCAGCAGATACAGCTGACCGGCAGCCAGATAGTTGGCGGCGCGCCAGTATGCATCCATCTTGTTGAGCAATTCAGGGGTAGGATCCCAATTGCTGCAAACCTTGTTTTCCAACATCCAAATCCTCCTTTGATTCGATACGGCCGTAACAGCACTTCCATGCAGAAACGCCCCACCGTAATTACACCTTTATCATACTAATTTTTTGGCGTATTGTCAATGTGTAAAAACGAAAATTTTCGTGGATTTTGCTCCAATCCGGCTAACATATGCTGCCCCGGGGCATTATTTCTGATTTCCGAAGGCCATAAATGCCTTGTACGCCATATAAATGTCCACTTTGGCAGTGACCTCAAAGGGCGAGTGCATGGAAAGCACCGGCACCCCCAGGTCCACCACGTCAACCCCCAGATTGGCGATCATCATCGCCACGGTGCCGCCGCCGCCCTGGTCCACTTTGCCCAGCTCGCCGGTCTGCCATCCCACCTGGTTTTCATCCAGGATGGTGCGAATCCGGCCGATGAATTCGGCGCTGGCGTCGTTGCTGCCGCCCTTGCCCCGGGAGCCGGTGTATTTGGTCAGGCAGACGCCGTAGTTGAGATAACAGGTATTGTTCTTTTCAAAGGCATCGGCAAAGGTGGGGTCAAAGGCGCCGTTGACATCGCTGGAAAGGCACTGGCTGTTCATCAGAACCCGCCGTCCGTCAATGCCGTAGGGCTTGGCCAGATCCGCCACAAAGTAGCGCAGCATGTCGCTGTTGAGGCCGGTATTACCCTCGCTGCCGATTTCTTCTTTGTCCGCCAGCACCGTAATCAGGGTGGTTTCCGGATCCTTGCAGTCCAACGCCGCCATCAAAGCGGGATAGGCGCAAACCCGGTCGTCCTGGCCGTATCCTCCGACCATACTCCGATCAAAGCCCAGATCCCGCATGTCGTAGGCGGGAACGGCTTCCAGCTCGGCGGAGAGGAAATCCTCCTCCACAATGCCGTACTTTTCATGAAGCAGGTTGAGAATATTCAGTTTCACCCGTTCCGGCACCTTGGAATCCTCCAAAGAGATGGACCCGCAGAGAAGGTTCAGTTCTTCCCCCTGGATGCCTTTGGCCAGGCTGCGCTGCATCTGCTCTCCCGCCAGGTGGATCAAAAGATCGGTGACGCAGAACACCGGATCGCCAGGTTCATCCCCGATGCGGACCTGCACCGTTTCCCCGTTCTTCTTGACAATCACGCCATGAAGGGACATGGGGACAGTGGCCCACTGATACTTCTTGATCCCGCCGTAGTAGTGGGTTTTCAGCAGGGCAAGCTGGCCCTGCTCATACAGGGGATTGGGCTTTAAGTCCAGCCGGGGAGAGTCGATATGGGCGGCGTTGATGTGGGCGCCCTGAGCCAGGCTCTTTTTGCCGATGGTGGCAATCAGAAGGGCCTTGCCCCGGTTGTTCCAGTACACCCGGTCCCCGGGAGCGTAGGGCTCGTCCGGATCAAAGGGTACAAAGCCCTCCGCTTCCAGCATCTCCACCGCTTTGGCCACCACTTCCCGCTCGGTTTTGGCGGCATTCAGAAAATCCTTATACCCTTCGCAGAAGTCAAATGCCTGCTCCAGTTCCTCTTTGCTCATGGTTTCGGTGAGGTTTTTGCGCTGATAGCAGAGGGTTTCTTTCAGCTGCTCACCTTTGGTCTTTGGTTCGCTCATGGTGTTACCTCCTTGTTAGATTATGCAAAATGGGTTGGGAAATACAAAGAACACGGGAAACCCCTCCCCGCAGCAGGGCCTAGTACAGCCGCTGATACACCCGATAGGTTCCCAGCACCGAATCCACATACTGGCTGGTGTCCGGATAAGGGATCCTGTCCAAAGTCTCGCCGTCGTCGGAATACTGGGGGTTATCCAGCCATTGGTTGGTGATCCCCCGCCCGGCGTGGTAAGCCGACAAAACCACCTGTTCATGCTCAAATTCATTGAGCAGATAGCTCAAAAAGAAGGTGCCGTAATAGATGGCCACCTCCGGCTCATAAAGCTGATCCACGGTGTAGTTTTCCCCGTCGGGGAGTTTGCTGCTGATCCAGTCAAAGGTGTCCTCGGTGATCTGCATCAGGCCCATGGCGGGCACCGACGAAGTGGCGTTGGGGTCAAAACCGCTCTCGCATTTCATCACCGAATAGATCAGGTTTTCGTCCACCGAAAATTCCTGGGCATACCGGCTGACCAAATCGTGAAAGGGTTTGGGGAAAAGCACCTGATAGCAGAGCGCCAGTCCCCCGGCCACAATCCCCGCCAGCAGCACCAATACGCCGAAAATCCCCGCCAGCATTCGAGCCAAACGGTTTGATTTTGCCTTTGCCATAAATCTTTATCCTTTCCCGGAAACGGTAAGTTGGGGATGTTTCAGCTTCATTGCCAGCGCCATGGCCTGCTGCTCCAATTCCTCCGGTGAAGCGTTGTTCACCAGAAGATAATCGCTGTGCTGCTCCAGAAATTCCCGGCTGAGCTGAGCATCCATCCGGGCCTGCGCCTGGGCGTCGGTCAGGCCGTCCCGGGCCATGATCCGCCGTTTTCGCAGCTTGTCGTCAGCCACCACGGCAATGACGGCGTCGCACTGGGCGTCCGCCCCGCTTTCAAACAGGGTGGGGGCGTCCAGCAGAATGACCCGATGGCCCGCCGCCGCAAGCCGGTCGGTCTGCGCCCTGGCCTCCTTGAGGATGGGGGGCAGCATGATCCGGTTCAGAAGCTGGGTTGCATCCGGGCCGGCAAAGGCCCGATCCGCCAATCGCTGGCGGTTGAGCACCCCGTTTTCCAGAATGTCTTTGCCGAAATGTTTGGCCAACCGCTGCAGAAGGGCCGGGGAGTTGATCACTTCCCGGGAAATCAAATCGCAGTCCACCACGCCGATGCCCTGGCGGCGAAGCAGATCCGCCACGGTGGATTTCCCCGCCCCGGTTTGACCGGTAAGGCCGTAGACATGGGTTTTGTTTTTCAGGTCCACCACTTCAAACCCACAGGCCCGCAGCAGGCGGTTATACACCGCCATCCCCACTTCATCCGGGAACGGGGCACGGGCGTACACCGTTCGGATGCCGGGGGTTTCATCGATCTGCCGCAGGGCGTCGAACAACCGGCTGGCCTGGGACTGCTGATCGGCAAAACTGCCGTAGGTAAACACCGGCAGATCAAACAAGCTCTTTTCCCGGTCAAACACCAGCACGGCGGTGCCCTCCTGGGCATGGGTGCGGACGTAGTCGCAAAATTGGGTGATGCTCCCGTCCACCATCACCACATGGGCGGATGGGGCGTAGTGCTTATATTTCATGCCGGGGCTGGCCACCTTCCGGCTCCCTTCCAGTTTGGTAAACACCCCGTCATCCACCTGGACTTCTTCCACCACCTTCAGCAGATCCCCTACGGTAATCCGCCCCGGGCGGAGAATTCGGGCGGAATTTTCCCCCACGGCAATGACGGTGGATTCCAATCCCACCTGACAGCTTCCCCCGTCCAGAATGCAGGGCAGCCTGCCCTTCAAATCATGGAACACATGGCCGGCCCGGGTGGGGCTGGGTTTTCCGGATGTGTTGGCGCTGGGGGCGGCCAGGGGCACGCCCGCTTCTTGAATCAGCTTTCGTGCCACGGGATGGCTGGGCAGCCGCACCGCCACCGTATCCAGCCCGGCGGTGACGGCGTCGCTGATCTCCGGGCGGCGGGGCAGCACCATGGTCAGTGGCCCCGGCCAAAAGGCTTCCATCAGCTTTTCCACTGTGGAGGTGATTTCCCGGACAATTTGGCTCAGCTGCTCTTTTTGGGCAATGTGGACGATCAGGGGGTTATCCATAGGGCGGCCCTTGGCGGCAAAAATTTTCGCCACCGCTTTTTCATCCAGGGCGTTGGCGGCCAGGCCGTATACCGTCTCGGTGGGCATTCCCACCAACTCCCCCCGGCGCAGCAGCTTGGCGGCCCGGGCGATATTCTCCGGCGTCGGTTCCCAGATTTGGGTATCATATTGCATCGGCGTTCTCCCCTTTGTATGCAAAAATGGTTTTGGTTGCGATTTCTCCCGGTTTTCGCCGAAAGCGAATCGGGGGCAGAAACATTCCCTGCTGTTTCGCCGCCCGCCCCGGAAGGAATCCCCAGCGCCCTTACAGAGGACGCTGCGCAGCCAGCAGCCTGGCCTGATGATCGGCAATCAGGGGATCAATCACCTCATCCAAATCCCCATCTAAAATTGCTTCCAGGCGATAGAGGGTCAGCCCGATGCGGTGGTCGGTGCACCGGCCCTGGGGGAAATTATAGGTGCGGATCCGCTCAGAGCGATCCCCGGTGCCCACCTGGGCTTTCCGGTTGTCGGCGATCTCCTGGTTCTGCTTTTCCAGTTCCCGCTGGTACAGCCGGCTGCGAAGCACCTTCATGGCTTTGTCCTTATTTTTATATTGACTGCGCTCGTCCTGGCATTCCACCACCAGGCCGGTGGGCAGATGGGTAATGCGAATGGCGCTTTCGGTTTTGTTGATGTGCTGGCCGCCTGCCCCGGAGGAGCGGAAGGTGTCGATCTGCAAATCTTTGGGATCAATCTCCACCTCCACCTCGTCTGCCTGGGGCAGTACCGCCACGGTGACGGTGCTGGTGTGGATCCGGCCCCCGGTTTCGGTTTCCGGCACCCGCTGCACCCGGTGCACCCCGCTTTCAAACTTCAGCCTGGAATAGATATCCTCCCCTTCCAAAGACAGGGCGGCTTCTTTCACACCCCCCAGCTCGGTGGCGTTTTGGCTGATCAGCTCCGCCTTCCATCCCCGGCGGGCGGCATACATGGTGTACATTCTTAGCAGGCTGTGGGCAAACAGGGCGGCTTCTTCCCCCCCGGCGCCGGCACGGATTTCCAGGATGACATTTTTGCCGTCCAAAGGATCTTTGGGGAGCAGGAGGATCTGAAGCCGTCCGGCCAGCTGCCGGGAGGCCTGAAGCTGTGCGGCTTCCTCCTCCTTGGCCATTTCCAGCAGATCGGAATCCAGGGTGGGGTCGGCCAGCAGCTCCCGGCTCTCCTGAAGGGATTGCAGGGCGTTTTGGTAGGCCTGATAGGTCTCCATCAACGGGGAAAGGGATTTCCATTCCCGATTGACCTGGGCATACCGTGCTCCGTCGGAAAGCACGGCGGGATCCGCCAACAGCCGAGTCAGCTCCTGATAACGCTTTTCCACCATCTGCATTTGTTCAAACAAGTTGTTCGCTCCTTATTTCACCCGCACGCCGTTGACCAGGCGGATGTTCTTTTCGATTTTATTCCGGGGGGCCATGATCTCATGCCCGCAGCCCTTGCAGCGAAGCCGGAAATCCATCCCCACCCGCAGCAGGTCAAATTCCCTGCTGCCGCAGGGATGGGGCTTTTTCATGGTGACAACATCCCCCACTTTTAAGTCCATGGAAATGGCCTCCCTTCAAAACTGCCTTTTTCAGCAGCCTTTTTCTAAAAAACGCCGGGTTTGGTTATTCCCGTTTCAGCTTGGCAAAGGCCGCCATGATCTTTTTGGTGCCCACTTTGTCAAAGGCAATCTCCAACAAAGTATCTCCCCCCATGGCGGTGGCATTCAGCACGGTGCCGCTGCCGAAAATCTTATGCCGCACCCGGTCGCCGATGCCATAGGTTTCGCTGCTCTTTTCCCCTTTCGGGCTGATTCCCGCCGGAGTGGTCACACCGGGGGCGTCTCCCAATCCCTGCCGCCGCTGGGTGTTCACCGGGCGGGAAGGGCCCATGCCGTATTCCGGCCGGTGCAGCTCCACCCGCTCCAAATCTTCCTGGGGCAGCTCCGCCAGAAACCGGCTGGGCAGATTGCGGTTGGTCATGCCGAAGAGCATCCGCTGGCCGGCGCAGGTAATACAAAGCTTTCGCTTGGCACGGGTAATGGCCACATAGGCCAGCCGCCGCTCCTCCTCCAGCTCTTCTTCGTTCATCATGGCGTTGTAGGAGGGGAAAATTCCCTCCTCCATCCCGATCAAGTATACCGCCGTAAACTCCAGCCCCTTGGCGGCGTGGACGGTCATCAGGGTGATCTTATCCTCTTCCTGGTTCAGGCGGTCCAGATCGGTATACAGGCCGACCTCCTCCAAAAAGCCGGACAGATCCCCATCTTCCCCCTGCTCCTCCTGATAATGCACCAGGTTGGACTTGAGTTCTTCGATATATTCCAGCCGTACCTGGCCTTCCACCCCTTCCCCTTGCAGAGCGGTGCGGTAGCCGGTGCGATCCATCAGCTCGTCCAGCAGCTCTTCCAAAGGCAGCCGGGCGGCAAGGTCGGTCAGTTCGTCCATCAGCCGGGCAAACCCCAGCAGCGCCCCGGCCTTTTTGCTGAGCAGGGCGTACTGGTCGGCGTTGCGGATCACTTCCATCATCGCCAGGCCGGTCTGCCGGGCAAGCTGTTCCACCGTGGCCACGGTGGTGTTTCCAATCCCCCGCTTGGGCTCATTGATGATCCGCTTCAGGCGCACTTCATCCGCCGGATTATCCATCACATGGAAATAGGCCAGCACGTCCCGGATTTCCTTCCGGTCAAAAAACTTGGTGCCCCCCACGATCTGATACGCCAGCCCCGCCTGGACCAGGCGTTTTTCAATCTGCCCCGACTGGGCGTTCATCCGGTAAAGGATCGCCTGCTCTTTTAAGGGAATGCCCTGGGCGCAGTTTTGGTTGATCTGATCCAGCACCACAGCCGTTTCCTCAAAGTCGTCCCGGCAGCGGTACAGCTTCACCTTTTCCCCTTCCCCCTGGTCGGACCAAAGGTGCTTCCCCTTGCGGCCCAAATTATTTTGAATCAGGCCGTTGGCGGCGTCCAAAATATGCTGCGTGGAGCGGTAATTCTGCTCCAGCCGCACCACCTGGGCCCCACGGAAGGTTTTTTCAAAGGAGAGGATGTTTTCAATGGTGGCGCCCCGGAACTTATAGATGCTCTGGTCATCGTCACCCACAACGCAGAGATTGCCGGATTTTTGGCTCAACAGCCGCACCAGCTCAAACTGCATCCGGTTGGTGTCCTGATATTCGTCCACCAAAATATACTTGAACAGGTTCTGATAATGATCCAGCACATCCGGAAAATTGGTAAACAGCTCCACCGTCAGCAAAATAATGTCGTCAAAGTCCACCGCATTGGCGGTTTTCAGCCTTTGCTGATAAAGGGTATACAGATTGGCCAGGGTCTTTTGGCGAAAATCACTGCCCGCTTCCTCCGCCGCCTGGTCCGGATAAACCAAACTGTCCTTCCACCGGCTGATCACGTTCAGGCAGGTTTTGGAAGGGAACATCTTATCATTGACTCCCAAAGAAGCAATGCAATCCTTGATCACCCGCAGGCTGTCATCCGTGTCGTAAATCGTAAAGGAGGAGGTGTACCCCAGATTTTGAATTTCCCGGCGGAGAATCCGCACGCAAACCCAGTGAAAGGTGCCCGCCCGAACCTGGGTGCCCACCTCTTCCCCCAGTTTGGCGGCCAGCCTGGCTTTCAGTTCATTGGCCGCCTTATTGGTAAAGGTGATGGCCAATACATTCCAGGGCTGCACCGTGGGGGCTTTCAGCAAGCTTATCATTCGCATCCGATCCCGGTCCGGGTTCTCCACGCACTGATTTAAAAAATCCTCCTCGTCGGAAGAAAGGGGCAGCGCCGGCTGGGATTCCCAGGCGTCCCCATAGGTGAGAAGATAGCCGATTCGGTTGATCAGCACGGTGGTTTTTCCGCTGCCTGCCCCCGCCAGAATCAGCAGCGGCCCCCCCACCTGGAACACCGCCTGGCGCTGCTGGGGATTCAAAAAACCATATTCTTTGGTTAAAATCTTTTGCTTTAAAGTCAAATACTGTGACATACTCTGCTCCTTTTCTTCATCCCTCCTAGTATAGCACACTCCGGCGGTGTTTTCAATTCCGGCAGCAGGACAAAAAGAAACGAGGCTGACTTTCGTCAGCCTCGTCACCCTCCGTTCACATTTCATGAAAAGAGGTACGAAAGAATGAACCTAAGAATGGGGTTCCTTATTTCGAGGAACGGCCCTTCTTCTTCAACACCACAATGCCGGTGCCCAGACCCAACAGGGCCAGAACCGCCAAGCTGCTCCACAGCAGCAAATCGTTGGATTCGCCGGTGGTGGGAACATCGCCTTCACCGCCGGAAGTGCTTCCGCCGGGAGTGGAGGGAGTGGAAGGAGTGGAGGGTTCAGAAGGAGTTTCTTCGGAGGGCAGCTTTTCCAGAATGGTATCTTCATAGCTGATCTCCTGGGTGCCTTCTGCGTCGGCATAATACTTGCCGCAGAAAGAGCAGTACCAGTATTCGATGTTGCCGTCAGCCTCGGTGGTGGGTTCAACCCGATCCACGTGAACCAGATAGCCGGTGCAGTCGTGGGTCACATTAAAGGTCTTGCTGTAGCTCAAACCGTTGCTGTAGGTACCGGTGATGGTCACGGAACCGTCGCCCACAAAGGTGACATTGCCGTCTTCATCCACGGTAGCAACCGCTTCGTTGTCGCTGGACCAATCCACATTGCTGATCACGCCGTTGATCACGAAGTAATCGTTCATGTCCACCGTGTTGTCTTCGCCGGTGTAGTTCAGATCCAGATCAGCGGTATCTGCATTCACATCGCCCACATTGAACACGATCTCTTCGGTGTAAACATCGCCATCCTCGTTTTCAGCGGTGACGGTGACGGTAGCAGTGCCGTTGCCCACTACGGTAACATTGCCGTTTTCGTCCACAGTAACTACATCCTCGTCGCTGGAGGTGTAGGTGTAGGTCAATTCATCGGTGGTATCTCCGGGAACAGGAGTCACCGTGATGGTGGCTTCGTCGTTGCCGGCAGGATTCAAAGTAAGGTCGGTGTTGTCCACGCTGACCTGAATGCCGGTGGCAGGAACCACGATGTCAACATTGTAAGTAACGGTGAAGGTCACGCCGTTAGAAGCTTTAATGGTGATGGTGGTGGTGCCGTTGCCCGCCAGGGTTACTTCGCCGTTGGCGTTGACGGTAGCGGCAGCAGGATTGCTGGAAGTGTAGGTGTAGGTGACGGGAGTAATGTCAGCGCCGGTGTTGGTCACGCTCAGGTTAGCCAAAACATCGCCGACTTCGCCTTCTGCCTGAATGGTCTGTCCATCCAGATCAAAACTCAGATCAGACACATAGATTTCAGCGCTGTCGGTGAAACGGCCTCCACTGGCAGTGGTCACGGTCACGGTGATGGTGGTTTGGCCGCCGTCTACCGCTCTTACCACGCCGTCGTTATCCACCGTAGCGGCATCCAGATTGCTGGAGGACCAGGTCACGCTGGCTGCGGTATCGGTGGTGTCAACCGGACGATAGGTGACATCCAGATCAAAGATCTGATTGTCGGCGTTGTTCATGGAAAGCTGTACCTGTTCCGCATTCAGGGCAACGCCGGTCATGGGAACGGTGCTGTCAACAATGGAAAGGCTGCCGTTGGTATAGGTCAGAGGAACGTATACGGCCACATTGTCGTCGTCGTATCTGCCCATCTTAGTTTCACCCTGATCCCAGGTGAAGCTGGTGGTGGATTCCTCCAGATCAATCACTTCAAAGGTATAAGTGGCCAGAACAGTGTTGTTCAAAGTGCCGTTTACCAAAGCAGGATTGCTGTCAATGCCAACCAGCATATTCCGGATGGTGCCGTTTTCTTCATCCACATTGGGGGTGGTGGAAGAGAAGCCTTCGCCGGGAGCAGTGCTTACGTAATCCAACTTAGAAGGATCGTAACTGAATTCGTACTGCAGGCTGTTGACGTCCACATTGCTGTTGCCAATGACAGTAACGGTAATTTCGTCCCCGATGGTAGCATTGGCCGGGCTTACAGACAGAACCACGCTGCCGGCAGGTTCCACATAGATGCTAACCTCATAGGTAACAGTGAAGGTGACGCCGTTGGAAGCTTCAATGGTGATGGTGGTGGTGCCGTTGCCCACAAAGGTCACCACGCCATTGTCATCCACCGCAGCGGCACTGGGATTGCTGGAAGTGTAGGTGTAGGTGACGGGAGTAATGTCAGCGCCGGTGTTGGTCACGCTCAGGTTAGCCAAAACATCGCCGACTTTGCCTTCTTCCCGAACGGTCTGTCCATCCAGAGCAAAGCTCAGATCGGACACATAGATTTCAGCGCTGTCGGTGAATCGGCCTCCACTGGCAGTGGTCACGGTCACGGTGACGGTAGTCCGGCCGCCGTCTACTGCTCTTACCACGCCGCCCTGATCCACCGTAGCGGCATCCGGATTGCTGGATTCCCAGGTCACACTGGCTGGTACTTCGGTGGTATCTTCCGGACGATAGGTAGCATCCAAATCAAAGATCTGGTTGTCGGCATCGTTCATGGAAAGCTGTACATTTTCTGCATTCAGAAGCACGCCGGTCATGGGCACTTGGATGCTGACGGTGTAATCCTTGGTGAAGGACACGCCGTTGGAAGCCGTTACGGTAATGGCCACATTGCCGTTGCCCACAAAGGTCACCACACCGTTATTCACCGTGGCAACATCGGGATTGCTGGTGGACCAGGTGTAGGTCAAGGGTGCAGAGGTATCCCCAGCATCGGTAGGAGCAGCCAGAGTAATCGTCCCGCCGGCTTCGCCGGTATAAGAACCGTCGCTGTCGTCAAAGCTCAGCTGAGAAACGTTAATGGTAATGGTATCTCTGAGGGTGCTGCCACTTAAGCTGGTAGCTTCCACAGTAATAGTAGCAGTGCCGGGGCCCACTGCGGTAACCACGCCGTCTACTACAGTGGCCACATCGGGATCACTGGTGGACCAGGTATAAGTAAGGTTATCATTATTTTCAGCGGGGGTTTCGGTAACTGTCAGAGTGCTGCTGGAAGTGCCGCCTGCGTTGACGCTCAAATCCACAGGACCTTCCGGCAGGGAAATGTCGTCGACAAACACACGGTCGTCGGACAGAGCGGTGCTATCGCCTGCTTGAGCCACAGCAACATAGTCAGCTACAGACTCATCATTGAAATAACCAACACGCAAATCAGTAAAGCTGAAAGCTGCTTCCCCATTCGAAGCGTCGATTACTTCAAAGGTATAGGTAGCCAAAACAGTATCGGATAAAACACCAGTTAACAGTTCCGGATCAAAATTGATGCCAACTAACATGTTCCGGATGGAGCCTTCCTCTTCATTGATATTTTCATCTGTGGAAGAAAAATCATTCGAGATAGACGATTCTACATATTTTAATGCAGAAGAATCATAAGAAAGCTCATACTGGATGCTGCTTACCGCAACATTGGTGCTTCCGATTAAGGAAACCTGAATGGTGTCACCATAACTTGCGGTTTCAGGAGCAACGACGCTGATAATTCCGCTGGGGGCAAGGGAAACATTTTCATCGCTCGTGAAAGTAGTATTGGTCAATTCCGTAGCCGTGTTATTGTTATTGCCATCAAAAGTTGCCAGCATGCAATAATCTTCATCTATCCAAATCGGCAGCTCAGAGCTGGTGAAATAGTCAGCAGCCTTGAAATGCAGAGTCGCATACACATAGTCCGTGAATGCATCTCTGGCATTCATGCCAGAACCATTTACAACAAAGCTCACGCTTCCAACTTCAGCAGGGGTATCATCTGGGGAAATATCGTTAACAACGCCAACCGCAGAAGTGGAAAGCGGCCGAGGCGTATTAACATAATAAAGCAAATCTTCCACCGTGTCAGTGCAAGTTAAAGCAGAGTTGTCAAACTCAAACCTAAACTGAAAGCCTCCCAGCAAATTGGCAGGTACATTCAGAATCACATCCACTGTAAACTCATCCCCGGGATTTATGACATCCTGGGAAACGTCAATACTAATTCCTCCGTTTGAGTCTCCATCCACCGCCCCAACGCTCAAAATTGTCGCCGGGATGACGGAAGAAAAAATCAAACACAGGCTTACCAAAACGGCAATAAGCCGCTTGGAAACTTTTGACTTTCTCATGTGTTTCATCCTTTTCTTTGTAAAATTTGTGGTAAGCATTCTCCGACGCAGCAGCCACTGGGACAACATACCACATTACTTAAGGCCATTATACTCTGGCAATTCTCAAAAGTCAACTGGAAGCCCATGGTTTTTTGTCCAGTTTTTTCAGCAATATGTTGTATATTCTATCCTTAACTGTGAATATTAACCTATAAAATCCGGTGGAATTTGGGAAAAAGCAACAAAACCCTGCGTCCCCTTTTCGGGGGAAAGGTCCCCCATAGGCTGTGCCCTTGCCGGTGCCCTCAAACAGAAGTTTGAATATTCCGGTTAACACTTCCAAATACTGTCATTTTCCGGCTTTCCCCGGCGCATCCAGCGAATCCAGGGCAGGGCCAACCCGGCCAGTATCCCCACAGCCAACAGGCCAAGCCCCAGCCAGAGCCAGCCCTCCAGCCCGGTGCCCCAGGCCCGCAGCCAAAACCCTCCGGTCCAGCCCCAGAGCAGGCACCCTTTCCAAGAACACAGCCCCAGCCGCAAAGCCCGGCAGCCCGGCTCTCTGGCCGGCGGGGGCAGGCGAAAAAGGCTGCGCCCCCAAAAGTAGCCGGGGCACAGCGCTCCCCAGCCCAAAAACAGGTATACCGCCCCCATCCCGGCGGTCACCGCCCAGAGCCGTTCCCAGGCGCCGCCCCCGGACAACAGACCGCTCCCTGCATTCCAGGCCAGAAACACCCCCCAAAACACCAACGCCAGCAGGCTGAAACTTTCCGGTATGATCCAAAGCCAACGGGTTTTACGCACAGGAATTTTCCTCCTTTTTCTTTTTGTTCGTATTACAGAAAATATTGACAAAAGCACTTCAAACAGATATAATAAGAATAGAAAAAGGACAGAACCGGCAACGGTAAGTCCCTTATCTGGTCAAACTAAGTAACCGTTCAGGGGTCTAAGTTGAGCGGTTACTTTCGTTTTGTCCAAATATCGTAGAGCCAACGTCCTATCGTCACTGCTAACATCAAAAACGTAAGCAGTTCTGTCCATGTAACCAGGTTCATTCTGCTCCCCCCTTTCCAGGGGAAAAAGCAAACTATTTTTAGACATTAGAAATCACTCACCCCCCTTTATCTCACGCCGCAAACGTGGCAAGAAATAAAATGTATGAGGGAGCGAACCGCTGCCGTTGCGAATAGGTATTACCCTATCGGTTCTATCCTTCCCCGCAAATTGCGAGTGGGCTTGCGCCGTAGTTTTATTATAATCAACTTGACATATTCTGTCAATGTAAATCAAAAAGAGACCCGGAACCTTTCGGATTCCGAGTCTCTCTTTTTGTTCTGTTACGCCTGTGCCGCCTGGCCGGCTTGCTGGGTATGGTTGGTCACAAAGATGAAGTTATCGTCCTTCACGTCCACCGTCACGGTGTCTCCGGCCTTGATGGAGCCTTCCAGCATCTTTTCGCTGATCTGGTCCTCCAGGCTGTTTGTGATGGTGCGCCGCAGGGGACGTGCGCCGTATACCGGGTCATACCCCACTTTCCCCAGCTTTTCCACCGCAGCGTCGGTAACATCAAGGTGAATGTCCAATTCCTCCATCCGGGTGGACAGGGTATGAAGCATCTTCCGGGCGATTTCGTCGATTTCCGGCTGGGTGAGCTTGTGGAAGATGATAATTTCATCAATCCGGTTGAGCAGCTCGGGGCGGAAATACTTTTTCAGTTCGTTCTGGATGATGCTGCGGCTTTCCTCCTCGCTGACAGCGTCGCTGCTGCCGCCGAAGCCAAGATTTTTCTTTTCCTCCACCGCACGGGCGCCGATGTTGGAGGTCATGATGATGACGGTATTGCGGAAGTCCACCTTGCGGCCCTGTCCGTCGGTAAGGATGCCGTCCTCCAGCACCTGGAGCAGGACATTGAACACGTCGGGATGGGCTTTTTCGATCTCATCGAACAGCACGACGGAATAGGGATGGCGGCGGACCTTTTCGGTAAGCTGGCCGCCCTCTTCATAACCTACATACCCGGGAGGCGAACCCACCATCCGGGAAACGGTGTGCTTTTCCATATATTCACTCATGTCCAACCGGACAATGGCGTTTTCATCCCCGAACATGGCTTCCGCCAAAGCTTTGCACAGTTCCGTTTTGCCTACGCCGGTGGGCCCTAAGAACAGGAAGCTGCCCATGGGCCGTTTGGGGTCTTTCAGGCCGACCCGGCCCCGGCGAATGGCCTTGGCCACTGCGCTGACGGCTTCGTTTTGGCCCACGACCCGTTCATGAAGGATTCCTTCCAGCTTCATCAGCCGCTGGCCTTCCTCCTCGGTAAGCTGCTGCACCGGCACGCCGGTCCAGCCGGAAACCACTTCAGCGATGTCCTCCGGGGTGACCTGGCCGGTGGTGCGGTGGGCCTTTTGCTCCCATTGCTGTTTCTGCTGGTCCAGTTCTTCCTTCAGCTTCTTCTCTTCATCCCGGACTTTGGCGGCCCGTTCGAATTCCTGGGCGTTGACCGCTGCTTCTTTTTCCTGGGCGAGCTGTTTGAGCTGATCCTCCAGCTGTTTTACATCGGTGGGAGCGGTAAATTCCTTCAGCCGCACCTTGGCCGCCGCTTCGTCCACCAGGTCGATGGCCTTATCCGGCAGGAACCGGTCGTTGATGTACCGGCTGGACAGTTCCACCGCCGCCCGAATGGCTTCATCGGTGATCTTCACCCCATGGTGGGCTTCGTATTTATCACGCAGGCCGAAAAGGATGGCCTGGGCGTCCTCTTTGCTGGGCTCGTTGACCATCACCGGCTGGAACCGCCGTTCCAGAGCGGAATCCTTTTCTACATACTTGCGGTATTCCTCCAGGGTGGTGGCGCCAATCAGCTGGATCTCCCCCCGGGCAAGCTGGGGTTTGAGGATGTTGGCGGCGTCGATGCTGCCTTCCGCCGCACCGGCTCCGATGATGTTGTGAATCTCATCAATAAAGAGGATGATGTTCTTGTCGGCGGTGACTTCGTCCAGCACGCCCTTGATGCGTTCTTCAAAGTCCCCCCGGTATTTGGCGCCGGCCACCATGCTGGTCAGGTCCAGATTGATGATGTGCTTATTCTTCAGCGTTTCCGGCACTTCGCCGCTCTGGATCTTCAGCGCCAGCCCTTCCGCAATGGCCGTTTTACCTACGCCGGGTTCACCGATGAGGCAGGGGTTGTTCTTGGTACGGCGGGACAGGATCTGGATCACCCGTTCAATCTCCTTCTGCCGGCCGATCACCGGGTCGATCTCTCCCTTGGCGGCGGCTTCGGTCAAATCCTTGCCGTATTTTTTCAGCATATCTCCACCGGCGCCTTTGGCAGACTTGCCCCCGGCTTTGTTCATACCGGGATATGGGGATTCCCCGCTTTCCTGGCTCATGCCGGTGATCTCCCCCATCATTTCATCAAAAAGGCTGCGAGGCTCCACCCCCAGCTCGGAGAGGTAGCCGTTGGCAAAGCCTTCGGACTGGGACAGGATGGACAGAAGAATGTGCTCGGTGCCCACATAGCTGTGGCCCAGCTGCCGGGCAATCCGCACCGCATCCTCCAGGGTCCGTTTGGCCCGGGGGGTCAGATATTCGGCGTTCAGCCGCTGGGGAATGCCCTTGCCCACTGTGGCGATGAGCTTTTCTTCCAGAGCGTCCGCCGTAACCCCCTTCTTATTTAACAAGGCGGCGGCTGTGCCGTCGTTTTGGGCGGCCAGGCCGTAAAGCAGGTGTTCCGTGCCGATAAAGGAATGGCCCAGTTCGCCGGCTTTCTCAATGCCAAGATTGATGGCTTCGTTTGCTTTTCTGGTAAATCCGTTAAAGAGATACATATCAATTCCTCCTTATCCTTGAGATGCAATCTATCATAACGTCCGTTGGGACGGAATCTTGCCTGTCAATGCCTGATGTTGGCTTGCTTTCCGGGGTTGGCGGCTTGAAAGGTCAGCCGGCGGAAGCTTCGCTTTCCTGCAGCACCTTGCGCACATACCCTGCCCGCACCCGATCCCGGTCCTCCGGGCGGAGCAGTTGTCCTTGGTCCCGGCACACCGACGCCGAACCGGTGGTGAGCAGAAGCTGGTTTAAGGTGCTGTAAGGAATGGGCGGCAGCTGCTTCATGGCCACCCCCATCCGCACCCAGCTTAAAGATTGCTGGCATTCTTCCGAACTGAGCAGCCGGGCATTGGTCAGCACCCCATAGCTGCGCCACAGCTTATCCTCCAAAGCGGTCTGGTTCTGGGCCAGGGCTTTGCGGGCCTGCTGTTCGCTTTGAATGATCTGGGCGGTGACATTTTCCAGGTTTTCCATGGCGTCCTTTTCGGTAATGCCCAGGGTAATTTGGTTGGAAAGCTGGTACACCGCCCCCACAACCCCGCTGCCTTCGCCATAGGTGCCTCGAATGGTCAAGCCCAGTTTGCCGATGGTGTCCGCCAAACGGGAGATCAGTTTTTGCTGGCAAAGCCCCGGCAGATGAAGCATCACCGACGCCCGCAGGCCGGTTCCCAAATTGGTGGGGCAGGCGGTAAGGTAGCCCAGCTTCCGGTCAAAGGCAAAGCCCAGCTGGCTGTCCAACACATCATCCAGCCGGTTGCAGACCTCATAGGCTTCGGCCAGTGCCAGGCCGCTGTGGAGCACCTGAATCCGCAGATGGTCCTCCTCGTTGACCATAATGCTGATGCTGCCATCCTTGCTCAGCACCAGCAAACGGCCGTCCGGGTTTTTGGCAAAGTCCGGGCTGATTTCGTGCTGTTCCACCAACGCCTGGCGCTCCACCGGGTCCATATCGTCCAGCCGCAGAAACGAAAGGGTGTTGTCCCCCAGATGGATGGTTTCCAGGGCCTGCTGCACCTGGGTGTCCAGCTGTTCCCGCTGCCGGCGGCTCAACCGGCTGCCGAAGGGAAGGGACTGTACATTTCTTGCCAGCCGAATCCGGGTGGACAGGACGATATCCTGCTGCCGGGCCGGCTGCTGGTACCAAGTATTCATTCCGCCTTCTCCTTTCCGTTTTGCTGATCCTGCTGATTTTGCTGTTCCAGATCCCGGATCTGATCCCGCAGGGCGGCGGCCTGTTCGAAGTTCTGATCCGCCACCGCCTTTGCCATCCGGGTTTTCAGTTCGCTGATTCTTCCCTCCAGCTGCACCGCCGACCGGGAGGTGGCAGGGATTTTCCCCACATGGGCGGAAGCCCCGTGAATCCGCTCGATGGTGCCGGAAAGCTGGGGGGCAAAGGTTTCATAACATTTGGCGCATCCTACCAGGCCGGTCCGTTGGATTTCCTCCAGCGTCGTGCCGCAGCCGGGGCAGGTTTTTGCAGTGTGGGAGAGATAGGCGCCCTGGGAAAGCCCCATAAAGCTGCCCAGCCCGAAATCCGAAAGCCAGCTGTTCATCATCTGTTCCTGGGCGCACTGGCTGCAAAGATGCACTGTTTTGGAAGAACCGTTCACCGTTTGGGTAAACACACTGGTGGCTTCCCGCTTTCCGCAGAGTTCACATTTCATAATACCATCGCCTTTCCCGTTCAAACGTCGTTTTGCGCCGCCGCCGCCAGCATGGAGCGGAACAAATTGGCCCGCAGCCTGCCTTTGGTGGTTTCCGGCAGTCCTTTAAAATTTTGATCCGCCAGCACCGCCAGCATCAGCCGGCATTGCTGGGTGGTGAGGATTTTGTCGTAATTGAGATTTTCAAGAATGCTCCGGCAGCTTGCCAGGTCAATGCTTTCGCCGATGTTGTTGATCAGGTGAAAGAGGATCTCGTGGCCGCCGTAATGCAGCTTGATAATCCGGATGTACCCTCCGCCGCCCCGGCGGCTCTCCACCCGATAGCCCTGCTCTTCGGTAAACCGGCTGGTGATCACATAATTGATCTGGCTGGGAACGCACCCCAGCTGACTGGCCAATTCGTTTCGCTTGATCTGGATCTCTCCTCCGTCCTGCTCCAGCATGTCCAGCAGTTCTCTGGCGATCATATCGGTAATTTTCACTGCGGTTCCCTTCTTTCTGTTTTAGTCTTTCCTTGACTTTGCGAGTTTATTGTATCTTTTTGGTCAAAGAAAGTCAAAGACTATTCTGTATTTATTCTGTGAACAAATTGTAAATTGCCGAAAGAGCGCCCCGGTTTTGCTTTTCATTTTGTTTCTGCCCCGGCAAAACAGCAGAAAACGCAGAATCCTGCCCGGTTTTGCGGAAAATAATCCAATTCTCTTAAAAAATTCGTCGTTTTTATTGGAAAGCAGTTTGATTTTTCTCCCACTTTTCTTTATAATAGGAAAAGAGAAAAGATAAGAGGATGGAACCGGCATATGGCACAGTTTGGCGAATTGTTGAAACAGATACTTACAGAACAGGGTTACAGCGTCAGCAGTTTTTCCCGGCTGGCTTCCCTGGACCGGGGCTGGCTGTACGCTATCTTTTCCGGCAAGCGGAAACTTCCGGAATCGAATTTACAGAATATCCTGGAAGGCAGTTTCTTTACCCAGGAAAACGCCGAACGCCTGCGGCAGGCTTATTATCAGGAAATTTACGGCAAAGACCAAATGGAGCGGATCCTGTTTTTGCAGCACCACTTTTCGGATCTCTGCCATCCTGCGGATCTGGAGCCCGCAGAGCTTCCCCTTATGGCTGAGGTTTTGCCGGAAAGCGGCTATCTCGGCTCCATGCCGGAGGTGCTGGGGGCGGCGTACCATCTCATCCGGGAAACCCAATCCCTTTCCGATGCTTCCCCGGAGCTTTGCACCAATCTGCCCTACTATTTCCCCACCTTGGATCAGATGCTTCTGTAAAGCTTTCGGCAGGATCCGCCGGATTACCGCCTGCACCGCATCGTTCCTTTGCTGCAAAACGGGGCCGGCACCTACAATTTGGAAAAGCTGTTTGCTTCCCTGCAATATCTGGGCAAGCCGGCCCATCTCTGGTACTACTACACCGCCCAGATCCATACCGCCCTTCCCGACCAGATCTTCCCCTTTTATCTCATCGCCCCGAAGGGGGTACTGCTGATCCATCAGGACGGCAGACAGGGTCTGCTGGTGCGGGAGGAAGGCTTCTGCGCCAAAATGCGGGACAGCTTTCAAACTTCCCTGAAAAGCTGCACCGAGATGACCTATTTTTACGACAGCGCCCTTTCCTTTTTATCCAACAGCCACCAGGCCCAATCCGCCGACTACGCTGTGGAACTGGGCAACGCCGTTACTCTGCTGTTGGATCGAGCGCTGCTTTCGCAGTACGGTTCTTCCCGCTTTACGGGAGTGCGGCGGGAATGGATCATCTCTTCCCTGCTGGGCTTTTTAAGCCAGCAATCCTCCAGCAGCCAGGACAATAAAATACTCCTCTCCAAGCAGAATATCCTGGACTTTCTCCACACCGGGGTGTTCCCCAATATTCCCCGGGATTACCTCAACCCACTGAGCCCGGAGCACCGGCTGGAACTGCTGAGCCGGATGGAAACCCATCTGAAAAACCATCCCCAACAATCCCTTGGCCTGTTGGACCAGCGGATCTTTGGAGAATATTCCAATAACTTTTCCATCAGCCTGGCACGAAAAAGCAACAGCGTCATTTTCTGCGGGCAGAAACAGCCCCGAACCGGCCAATCCTTTGTGGGAGAATGCGGCCTTCAAATCTCCAATGCCGTGCTCTACCACGACTTCCTTTATTTCTTTGACTACGCCCGGCGCAATCAATATATTTACGATACGGAAAACTCCCTGGCGGTTCTCCGGCAGCTGGCCTTTGGGGCTGCTCAAAAAGGCGGCATGCCCCAGCCGGCTTCCCAACAATCGCCTGCCGCCGAAGAATATTACTCCAAAGGGCGGGGCGACATGGCTCCTGCCCTGTAAAATCCAATATCCTGCAATGAAGGGGGCTGTTGCAAAAGCAGCAGCCCCCTTGATTCGTAACACATATATTATCCGGCAAACTCCCGGGCAAAATGAGCGGCCACCGCCCCGTCTGCCGCCGCCGTGATAATCTGGCGCAGGGGTTTTTGCCGCACATCTCCCACTGCAAACACCCCCGGCAGGCTGGTGCAGGTGGTTTCATCCGCCACCAGGTACCCTTGCTTGTCCAGGTCCAACAGCCCTTCCACCAACTGGGTATTCGGCACCCGGCCGATGGAAACGAACACACCCTGGCACTCCAACACCCGAGTTGCATCGGTTTTGGTGTCCCGAAGGGTCAGGGACGCCAGCTTGCCGGTGTCCGGATCGCCGTTTAAGCCGGCCACTGCACTGTTCCATACCGGGATGATGTTTTCCTGCCGCTTTATGGCCAGTTCTCCCGCTTTATCCGCCCGGAGGGTGTCCCGGCGGTGGATAAGGTAAACCTTTTCACAGAGTTTGGAAAGGTACAGCGCCTCTTCCACAGCGGAATTCCCCCCGCCGATCACCGCCACGGTTTTGTTCCGATAGAACATCCCGTCGCAGGTGGCGCAGTAAGAGATGCCCTTTCCCACAAAGGCCTCTTCTTCCGGCAGTCCCAGCTTTCGGGGGGAAGCGCCGGTAGCGATCACCACCGTCCGGCCCCGGTATACCCCAAAGGGAGTATGTGCCTCCTTCACCGCTCCCTTCAGCTTCAGTTCCGTCACCGGCTCCAACCGAGTTTGGGCGCCGAATTGCCCGGCCTGGCGCTGCATCTTTTCCGCCAGGTCAAAACCGTCCGCCCCGTCGGGAAAGCCGGGATAGTTGTCAATGTGCTGGGTGGTGCCCATCTGTCCCCCCGGGCCCAGCTGTTCCAGCAGCAGCACGGAAAGCCCCGCCCGCCCGGCGTAGATTGCGGCGGTGTAGCCTCCGGGGCCGCCGCCGATGACGAGCATATCATAAATTTGTTCCAATTCCATTGTCAGTCCTCCTTGCGCACAGACCCATCTTCCGCTTTTTTCCGGCAGAACACATTGGCGTATACCATTTCCGCTATCAGCCCGGCCAACAACAGCCCCAGCAGCACAAAGGCCCAAACCATCAGTTGGGACTCCGGCAGAATCTCCTGAACGGCCAAAACCAGCATCGCACCCAGCCCCAAAAGCCAGGCCACGGTGAAAAAGCAGAACACCGCCATGCTCCGCAGCAGCTTGGTTCGATGATATTTTTTCCGTTCCTGGGGGGAAGATGTATTCCAGCCGGCAATGAAGCAGTCCCCATGCCCGGTCAGAAAGGTGATGCCCAGCGCCAGAAACAGAGCCGCCAACAGGCCGGGGACAATGAAAGCCCACATAACTTTCCCTTCTTTCGCCGGTTTTTCCTTTAGTATAGCGGGTTTTGGGGAAAAGGGCAAGAATATTGTGAAAAAGGTTCTTCTCCCATGATTTGACAAAAGAAACATTCTTTCGTATAATTGTTTTATGGCGCAAGCCTACTCGGAAAATGTTCCGGGGGAAGGACGAAACCAAACGGCATGCGGTCGATAGGTCTGCGACCTATCTGAGTCCCACCTTAGCGGCCATTCGCAAGGCCGCTATTTTGCTGCGCAAAAACCGGTGGAACTCTCGGTTTTTCCCTTCTCATAGTAAATCAAAAAGGGGCAGCTTTCAGAATCACCCTCTTTCCGTCAAGAAAGGAGGGTCAGGTAAATGGAATGGGGCAACCTGTTTACTTATACCCTAGTGTTGCTGGGTGTAGCCACGTTTGTGCTGCAACTGACAAAAAGAAAGTAACCGCTCATTTTTGGCCCTTGAGCGGTTACTTCTGTAACTCCATCACGGGCTAGCCGTTGTCGGTTTCGCCCTTCTGTCTTTATTATACTGATTTTTCCTGTTGTTGTCAAGCCCGCCGCTCTCGGCGGTTTTTTATTGGTCACCAAACTTTTTCTTCAGCTTCTCCACAATCTGGTGGGCGCACTTATTCACGTCCCCACATCCCATGGTGATAACCAGATCCCCCGGCCGCACCATATCCAGCACATGGTCGCTCATCTGCTCGAAGGTGGGGTACCAGACGCACCCCGGAATCTTTTCCGCCAAATCCTTGGCGTAGATGCCGATGGTGTTCTTTTCCCGACTGCCCATAATCTCGCTGAGCACCACATGATCGGCAATCTGCAACACCTTGGCGAAATCATCCAGCAGCCTTGCGGTGCGGGAATAGGTGAAGGGTTGGTGCACCGCAATGATCCGGGTAAAGCCAAGCTCTTTGGCGGCGGAAAGGGTGGCGTGAATTTCGGCGGGATGGTGGGCATAATCGTCCGCCACCACAATATCGTGCTGGTGGTAAAGCACCTCAAACCGGCGGCAGGCCCCGTGGAAATCCTGCATCCCCAGATTCAGCTTTTCCGCCGGCACCCCTGCCAACAGCCCGCAGACGCAGGCCGCCACCGCATTGAGAATATTGTGCCGCCCCGGAACCAGCAGGTCGATGGTGGTAAGGCGCCGGCCACGATGCATCAGATCGAACCGGTGGTGCACCCGGGTAATCTGCTGAATATTGTCCGGGTAATAATCGTTATGATCCCGCCAGCCGAAGGTGATTTTCTTCTGGGGCAGATCCCGCACCGCCTGGCAGGTATTGAGGTCGTCCCCGTTATAGACGATACATTTAGTGGCCATGGAGCAGAATTTCGTAAAGCTGTTTTTCAGATTGTCCAGGGTTTTGAAAAACTCCATGTGGTCCTCGTCGATGTTCAGCACCACCGCCACATCGGGAGCCAGCTCCAAAAAGGTGTTGGAAAATTCGCAGCTTTCGCAAACCATGTTTTCACTGTGGCCGATCCGGCCGCTGCCCCCAATGGTGTTCAGCTTGCCGCCGATGACCACCGTCGGGTCCGCCCCGCCATCCAGCAGGATCTGGGTGGCCATGCTGGTGGTGGTGGTTTTGCCGTGGGTCCCGCTGATGCAGATGGCGTTTTGATACTGCTGGGTGACAATGCCCAGCAGGTACTTGCGCTCCAGCACCGGCACGCCGCTTTCCCGGGCGGCAATCAGTTCGGGATTATCCGCCATAATAGCGGCGGTGTAAACAATCAGATCCGCCCCCTGCACATTTTCCGCCTTCTGGCCCAGGGTGACGGGAATGCCCATGTCCATCACCTTTTGCAGGGTGTCGGTCATATTGTTGTCGCTGCCGGTAAGATAATAGCCTTTGGCGTGAAGGATCTGTGCCAGGGGGTACATTCCGCTGCCGCCAATGCCGATAAAATGAATGTGTTTTTTATCCTTGAGGATTTCTGCGGTGTACTGCATCTCCATCTGCTCCTTTTTCAGTGCAAAGCCAACGCTGCTGACGGTTTATACATGGAAGCGGAAATTCACAATATCTCCGTCCTGCATCACATAATCCTTGCCCTCCAGACGCACCAGGCCCTTTTCCCGGGCGGCAGCCATGGAGCCATTTGCCTTCAGATCTTCAAAACCGATGACCTCTGCCCGGATGAATCCCTTTTCAAAGTCGGTGTGGATCTTTCCGGCGGCCTGAGGGGCTTTGGTGCCCTTCTTGATGGTCCAGGCCCGGCATTCGTCGCTGCCGGCGGTAAGAAAGCTGATCAGGCCCAGCAGGGCGTAGCTGTCCTGAATGATCCGGTCCAAACCGGACTGCTCCAGGCCCAAATCCGCCAAAAATTCCTTCTTTTCTTCCGGTTCCATCCCCGCAAGGTCCTCTTCGATCTTAGCGCAGATGGGCAGCACGGCGGAATGTTCCGCTGCGGCGATCTGTTCCACCTGGCGGTAGAAGGGGTTCTGTTCCAGATCGGAGGAAAAATCCTCTTCGGAAAGGTTGGCGGCATAGATAATGGGTTTGTTGGACAGCAGGGGAACGGTTTTGATGATCTCCCGCTCCTCCTCGGTGTAATCAAAGCCCCGGGCGGAGTTTCCCTGGTCCATATACTCCTTCAGCCGGTTCAAGAACTCCACTTCCGGCAGCAGTTTTTTGTCCGCTTTGGCGGCTTTGGTGGTTTTGTCGATGCGGCGCTGGAGTATCTCCAAATCGGAATAGATCAGCTCCAGATTGATGGTTTCAATGTCCCGCTGGGGGCCGATTTTGCCGCTGACGTGCACGATATTGTCATCCTCAAAGCAGCGCACCACATGCACAATGGCGTCCACCTCCCGGATGTCCCCCAAAAACTGGTTGCCTAAGCCCTCGCCTTTGGAAGCTCCTTCCACCAGCCCGGCAATGTCCACAAACTCCAACACCGCCGGGGTAAATTTCTTGGGCTGGTACATCTCCGCCAAAAATTCCAGCCGCCGGTCCGGCACGCTCACCACCCCTACGTTGGGTTCAATGGTGCAGAAGGGATAATTGGCCGATTCAGCGCCGGCATTGGTCAATGCGTTAAACAGGGTGCTCTTTCCCACATTGGGAAGCCCCACCATTCCTAACTTCATGTTGGTTCTCCTGTCCTTCTAAAATCAATGGCATTTTGGCCGTCTAACGTAACAGTATATACCAATTCCCCGATAATTGCAATCGTTTCCAAAGGGTTTTCCCAAAAAAGAAGGGCGGCGTTTTTGGGGCCAAAAGGAAAAACGCCGCCTCCGGTTTTGCGTTCGGTTTATTGCAGGATCACGCACCGGTTGGAGCGGGAAGCAAACACCGATTCAAACGCTTCCCGGTCATATTCCGTCAGCCCGGCCAAAGGATCGGCCATCCAAACGGTGGTGTCGGTGTAACCCACCAGCACCGCCCCATGGTCGTTGCCGGTCCAATCCACATATTTGCCGCTTTCGGTGTACCATCCCGCCCGGGCCTCCTGCCGGGGCGTCATCCCAATGGTGACCCATACCACCACCGGCGTGTTCTGCTCCACCAGAGCGTACAGTTCTTCCGGGGTGGCCCCGGTGCGGTCCACCGCCCGAAGGGAGCTTCCCTGGTCCTCCAAATATTCGTTGGCGGCAGTGACAATGGCCTGCGGGCCGCAGATGATGCCGCTGTCGTCAAAGGGGCTGCCCACAAAATAAGCGTCCAGATCAATGCCGTAAACCCTGCCGTCCGAACCGGTATAGTGGTTGGTGCTGGGGGAGGTTGGGAGGTAGTCGGCCGCCATGACCTCCTTCTCCGCATTCAGGCCGTAATACTGCAGCACCATGGTCAGCGCAGTGATTTCACAGCCGGTGGGCAGCTGGGGCGTCTGATACACAATCGGAAAATTCGGGATCAGCACGCCGGTTTCAACCACGGCATCCTCTTCCGGCTGGGGGGCGGGTTCCGGCTCTTCCACAGCCGATTCCAGCTCCGAAACGGAAGAAGATTGGGGGGCAACCACCAATAATTGGGAAGCCTCTTCCGAAACAGCGGCGGAAAATTCCCGGGAGGAGGAAACCTCTCCCTGAGACAAAACCCGTCCGGCGGGGGAGGAAAACCGGTCAGGCTGAAACACCACCAGCAGCCCCACGGTAATACAAAGAAGCAGAATCGCCGCTGCCAAGACCCACCAACGCAGCTTATCTCCCTTTTTGATCTCTTTTCCCATATCCGCATCATCCTGTCTCAAATGGAATCCGAATCGCTTTCCCTGTTTTCTTTCATTTTAGCACTCTGAAAAAGGTTTGGCTTTTGGTATTCGCAATATTTCACAAAATTTTCACATCCTTGCCAAAAAGCGCCAAAAAGCCGAACCGCAGCGTTACGGTTCGGCTTTGAAAGGTATTACAGTTTGAAGCTGCACAGCGGCGCTTACAGCACCTTGGAAAGAAAGTCCTGCAGCCGGGGGTTCTGGGGATGATCGAAGAAATCCCTGGGGTTGTTTTCCTCTTGAATCTTTCCTTCGTTCATGAACACCACCCGGGTGCCCACCTCCCGTGCAAAGCCCATCTCGTGGGTGACCACCACCATGGTCATGCCGGAATCCGCCAGCTCCTTCATCAGGTCCAGCACTTCCCCCACCATTTCCGGGTCCAGGGCGGAGGTGGGTTCG
>CASDQY010000087.1 GCA_949282975.1 uncultured Oscillospiraceae bacterium
TGGAAAGGGATTTTATACACCATCGTACACGTGAATGATAAAATTGTGGTCAGTGTAGGCTACTATAAAAAAGGCGAAAAATATTACAATATAAGTACCAATCAAGAACATTCTTCAAAAGACGAATTGTGGGGCGACACAGCGGACGACATTTTGGAATTCAATGTCTCCGGCGACCGGCTCCGGGATGTGATCACCCAGGTTACTGTCCTGGACCGCACCATTTAAGCGGCCTGTTTTCTGCAAAAAGCCATCCCTGCGCCAAAGCGATTTACTTCCATATTTTTGCATCAACGGAAAAGCCCATGAACAGCCATGGGTTTTTCTGTTTCTTTCGTTGCGCCCCCCAAAAATCTATGCTACAATATTACCATCACAAGTAATGAAAGGAGCTGCTTCATGGATTTGCTGGATGCCCGGCTTCGGCGGTGCGCCGACTATGTCAGACAAAACACCATGCTCTGCGACGTGGGATGCGATCACGGCTACCTGCCCTGCCAGTTGGCGCTGGAAGGAAAAATCCGTTCCGGCTTGGCCTGCGATGTGAACCCGGCTCCCCTGGACTCTGCCCGGCGGACCATTCTCCGCACCGGTACCGGCGCCATTGTTTCCACCCGCCTCAGCGACGGGCTGACGGCGGTCCAGCCGGAAGAAGCCTGGGACATCGTCATTGCCGGCATGGGCGGGGAACTGATTCTCTCCATTTTATTAAATGCAGCCTGGGTAAAACAGCCTGGCCGGCGTTTGATCCTTCAGCCCATGACCAAGGCCGATGTCCTGCGCCGTGGGCTCTGCCGGGAAGGATTCCGGATTCTGGAGGAAGCCGCCGTAACGGAAGGCAGCCGCTGCTACGCTGTGCTGCTGGCAGAATACGACGGCGTGGTGCGAACCTGCTCCCCGCTGTATGCCATCACAGGGGAAATGAAGGACGACGCCTATCTGGCGTTCCAGCAGCAGCGCTGCCGGCGAAAGGCCCAAGGGCTTGCCCGGGGCGGCGATCCCAAAGCAGAATCCGCCCGCCGGTTGGCAGAAGAAATCCAGCAGCGGCGAAACGCTATAAAAAGTGAGGAAAATCATGAACGCAAAGCAAATTTATGACGCTATCCATCAGATTGCCCCTTTTGACTCGGCGGAAAGCTGGGACAATCCCGGCCTGTTGGTGGGCAGCCCTCAGGCAAAGGCGGATCCCCTGGGGCTGGCGTTGGACGTCACCCCCCAGGTTTTGTCCCTGGCCAGAGAAAAGGGCATCCAAACCATCCTGACCCACCATCCGGTGATCTTCCATCCTTTAAAGCAGGTGTGCCAGGGCAGCCCGGTGTTTGGGCTGATCCAAAGCGGCATTACCGTCATCAGCGCCCACACCAATTTGGACCGTTCTCCTCAACTGGGCACCAACCGAGTGTTGGCGGAACGGCTTGGGCTCTGGGAAGGCTCTCTTTCCCCGGAGCTGGACGAAATGGGGGTGTTGGGGGAATTGCCGCCCTGTTCTGCCCCCGCCTTGGCCCATCGGGTCAAAAAAGCTTTACACTGCGCTTCGGTGAACTTCTACGACGCCGGCATCCCCTGCCGCCGAATCGCAGTCATCGCCGGCAGCGGCGGCAGCTTATTGGAACAGGCCGCCATCGCCGGAGCGGACACCTTGATTACCGGAGATGTGAAGCAGGACGTGTTCGTTTCCGCCCAATGGCTGGGGATGAATCTGCTGGAAGTGAGCCACTTTGATTTGGAAAATCCTGTATTCTCCAAATTGGGCCCCTGGCTGGAAGAAACCCTGGGTATTGCCACCTGCCAGCTCAGCCCCAAAAATCCGGTGCAATGGATTTAATATCACACAATTAGGAGTTACATACCTATGGCATTAGACGGCATTTATCTATACGCATTGGCCCGGCAGATCCGCCAGGAAGCGCTGGGCAGCCGGGTGGAGAAAATCCACCAACCCTCGAAAGAAGAAATCATCCTTTGGCTGCGCAGCCCGGCAGGACGATGCCGGCTGCTCTGCTGCGCCAATCCAAGCGCACCCCGGGTGCAGCTCACCGGTTTAAATCCGGAAAACCCCAAAATTCCGCCCCAGTTCTGCACCCTGCTGCGCAAACATCTTTCCACCGGCAAACTGGTGGGGGTGCGTCAGGAAGGGCTGGACCGGGTGCTCCACCTGGACTTTGAAGCCATCAACGAATTGGGGGATGTGGTAACCCTGACCCTCACCATGGAGATCATGGGGCGGCACTCCAATCTGATTCTGGTCAATCAGGAAGGCAAGGTGCTGGACGCCATCCGCCGGGTGGGGGAAGAACAGAGCAGCGTGCGTCTGCTGCTTCCCGGGGTCACCTACCGGCCGGCCCCTGCCCAGCACAAATTAAACCCCCTTACCGCCTCTTCCCAGGAAGTGCAAGCCGCCTTTCGTGCTCTGCCGGACATGGCTTTTTCCAAAGCTATTTTGCAGGTGTACCAGGGCATCTCTCCTTTGCTCAGCCGGGAATTGGCGGAATACGCCTGCAACGGAGCCGAACTAAACAAAAGCCAGGTATCGGATTATCGTTACGGGCGTTTGCTGGAGCGGCTGACACAGCTTAAGGAGCAGATTGATTCCGATTCCGCCGCCTACACCATGGTGCTGGAAAACGGCCGCCCCCGGGAATTTTCGGTGTGCCCGCTGGAACAATACCGGGGCGCTTTGGAAAGCCGGGAGTTTGCCGATCCCAGCAGTCTGTTGGACGGCTTTTATTCCCAGCGGGATTTGCAGCTCCGCATGGCCCAAAAGGGGCAGGACCTGCTTCGGGTGCTTACCAGCGCCTCCCAGCGTGCCCAGCGAAAACTGGGCCACCGGCAGGAGGAGCTTCAGCGATCCCTGGACCGGCAGCGATACCAGCAGCTGGGGGATCTGATCCAGGCCAATCTGTACCAAATCCAAAAAGGGGACACCGAAACCACGGTCACCGATTATTTTGACGAAGAGCAAAAGCCGGTGACAATCCCCCTGGACCCCGCCCTCTCCCCGGCGCAAAACGCCCAAAAATACTACAAAGAATACCGCAAGGCAAAAACCGCCCGGGAACTGTTGGGCGGTTTGATCCGGCAAAGCGAAGAGGAAATTGTCTACCTGGACAGTATCTTTGACGAACTGGCCCGTGCCACCCGGGAAAGCGACCTCAATGCCATCCGGGAAGAGCTGGAGCAGCAGGGATATTTGCGCAGGGCCCGGCGGAAACTCAAGCCGGACAAACCCCTGCCGCCGCTGGAATTTGTCACTGAGGACGGCTTTACGGTGCTCTGCGGGCGGAATAACAGGCAAAACGACCAGCTCACCCTGAAAACCGCCCGGAACTATGACCTTTGGTTCCACACTAAGGACATCCCCGGCAGCCATGTGATTTTGCAGTCCCAAGGGGAGGAACGGCCTTTCCCGGAACGCTCCATCCTTCAGGCCGCCGCCATCGCCGCCACCCATTCCCGAGGGCAGGATTCCAACCAGGTTCCGGTGGACTACACCTTAATCAAATACGTGAAAAAGCCAAACGGCGCCCGGCCGGGAATGGTGATTTTCACCCACAACAAAACCCTTTATGTGGCGCCGGATCCGGCTCTCTGCGAAAAATTAGCCAAAGAAGCAAAGTAAAACATCATGCCCCGATCTTTCCATGGGATCGGGGCATCAGATTGTGGAGAAACCCCTGCCAGCTTGCAAAGAAAAAAACAAAGCGGCAGCTTCCGCAGAAACCGCCGCTTCCTTGTATTGGGGAAAAGCAGGAGAAAATTTATTTTGCTTTGGTCACGCTGTGACAGCCGCTGCAACCGGCGCAATTTCCGCCGCAGCCGGAGGCGCCTTTTCCATCTTTTCCGGAGCAGGCGCTGCATCCAACACAGCCGCCCCGACGGGTGGTCTTGACCAGATACCATACGGCCAGGCCCAGCAAACCCGCCAGAATTACCGAAATGATAATCGTTGCAAACACAAAAGTCGCCTCCTACAAAGTCAGTTCAGATTAAGCCCTTTCCGCAGCACGAGACAGCGTATGCTTCTTGGCCGGGCGGAACAGTAGGTACAGCACGCCGATGAGCAGCAAAAACGCCACAACCGTCCAAACGCTGAACCCAACTACACCGGCAAACAATCCCACAATCTGATAGATCATCAGACTCAGCACATAAGCCAGCAGCACCTGATAAATCAGAGCAAAGGCAAACCACTTGCCGTTGTTCATTTCCCGGCGGATGGTGCCCACTGCGGCAAAGCAGGGGATGCAGTACAGGTTAAAGGTAAGGAAGGAGAAGGCCGCCACGCTGTTGGACAGCATGGAAGTGAAGGCCAAAAGCAGGCTGGGATCATCTTCCGCCGCATCGGCGCCCACGTTGAGCAGCACACCCAAGGTGCTGACCACGTTTTCCTTGGCGATCAGGCCGCTGATGGTGCCGGCCACTACTTCCCAGGTACCAAAGCCCAAGGGGATAAAGATGGGAGCAATGAAGTTGCCAATGGCCGCCAGCATGGAATCGTTGATCTCCACCATGCCGAAGCCGGAATCGGTAAACCCAAAGCTGGACAGGAACCAGATCAATGCACTGGACACAAATATAATGGTACCGGCCTTAATAATGAAGCTCTTCACACGTTCCCACATATGGAGCAGCACACCCTTGACCGCAGGGAAGTGATACTGGGGCAGCTCCATAACGAAGGGAGCCGGATCTCCGGCAAAGGCCTTGGTTTTCTTCAAAATGATACCGGAAATAATCACTAAGGCAATGCCGATGAAGTACATAATGGGGGTCATCCACCAGGCGTCCGGGAAGAAAGCACCGGCAATCAGCGCAATCACAGGCAGCTTGGCGCTGCAGGGGATAAAGGTGGTGGTCATAACCGTCATGCGGCGGTCTTTTTCGTTTTCAATGGTCTTGCTGGCCATCACCCCGGGCACGCCGCAGCCGGAGGCAATCAGCATGGGGATGAAGCTCTTGCCGGACAGGCCGAACCGCCGGAAGATCTTATCCATGATGAAGGCCACACGGGCCATGTAGCCGCAGTCCTCCAGGATGGAAAGCAGCAAAAACAGAATGATCATCTGGGGCACAAAGCCCAGCACAGCGCCCACACCGGCCACAATGCCGTCCAGAATCAGGCTCTGCAGCCAATCAGCGGCGCCTACGGCATTCAGGCCATCCTCAATCAGCACGGGAATGCCGGGCACCCACAGGCCGTAATCGTCCACTACGGGCTCTTCCAAAGACATCAAAGTCTGGGCCTGGGCACTTTCGGTATCCACCTCCAGGCTGGCTAACGCTGCGCCCAGAGGATCTTCCGCTTCGGCGGATTCTTCCAGCGCCGCATCCAAATCTTCGGAGAAAGCTTCGGCGTCCACGTCCATGGACACAGCCAGTTCTTCCACCGCAGCGGCGTACTCTTCGTCATAAGTTTCCACCGCTTCATTATAGGCATCCTGGCCGAATCCCAAGAACCAGCCATCGCCGAACACGCCGTCATTGGCCCAGTCGGTGGCGATGGTGCCGATCCAGCTTACGGAGATGTAATAGACGATGAACATAATGGCCGCAAAGATGGGCAGCGCCGCCCAGCGGTTGGTAACCACCCGGTCAATCTTATCGGAGGTGCTCATGGCAGCCGCTTTCTTTACCATGCAGCCGCCCACGATGCCGGCAATCAAAGTATACCGCTGATCGGTGATGATGCTTTCCGTATCATCGTCCATCTTTTCTTCCAGGTCGGCGGAAATCTTTTCTACGGTTTCGGCGGGTTTGAGCTGCTCTACCATCTGCTCATCCCGTTCCAGCAGCTTCACCGCCACCCAGCGGTTGTCCGCTTCGGGGCAGGCCGCCTGTACGGCAGAGATGGCGTCTTCCACCTGCCGGTCGAAATGATAAGGAAGGGATTGCTCCTTGCCGGCCACGGAAATGGCAAGCTTGGCAGCATCCAGGCTGTTGGTGCCCTTCAAAGCGCTGATTGCAATGACCGGGCAGCCCAACTGTTTTTCCAGCTTTTTAGCGTCGATCTGAATGCCGTTTTTCTCCAGCAGGTCGCTCATATTCAGAGCCACCACCATGGGAATGCCCAACTCCAAAAGCTGGGTGGTGAGGTAAAGGTTTCGTTCCAGGTTGGTGGCATCCACCAGATTCAGTATAACATCCGGATGCTCTTCCAGCAAGAACTTTCTGCTGATGACCTCCTCCAAGGTATAGGGAGAGAGCGAATAAATACCGGGCAGGTCGGTGATAATCACATCTTTATGCTTTTTCAACCGGCCTTCCTTTTTTTCCACCGTGACGCCGGGCCAGTTGCCCACGTATTGGCTGGAACCGGTCAAATCGTTGAACAGGGTAGTTTTACCGCAGTTCGGGTTGCCGGCCAGGGCAATATTGATACTCATAGATTTCTCCTTTCTGATTTACCGTACTTTCAAGCGGGCCGCCGGCCCGTTTTTCAAGGAGGCTTCTCAAACTTCCTCCACCAGGACATTTTCGGCTTCGCTCTTGCGCAGGCTCAGTTCGTACCCACGAAGGGTGACCTCCAACGGATCCCCCAAAGGAGCTACCTTGCGCAGATAGATCTCCACGCCTTTGGTGATCCCCATGTCCATCAAACGGCGTTTGATGGCGCCGGTGCCGGTGAGCTTTTGCACCTTTACGGTGTCGCCGATTTTGGCATCCCGCAATGTTTTCATACCCAATCTCCTTTCCTGACGATCAGACCTGTTCCGCCAACCCCTTACAGGACGTGCTGTTCCTTCCCGCAGCAGAGGATCTTTGCCGCCATAGACTGGCTGATGGCAATTCGAGATTCCTTCACCCGGACAATCACGTTTCCTCCCATTCGGTTGACCACGCTCACTTCGCTCCCTCTGGTAAACCCCAATGTTTCCAAAAAGCGCTTGGTGTCTTCTTTCCCTTTGACCGACATTACCTGCATCTCCACGCCGGAATCAGCCATAGCCAAAGGGATCACTCCCCCAATGGGGGCCGGGTTCGCCCGGCCGGAAACAGATTCTTCTGCCCACATGATGTTTCAACTCCCTTTCGGAACGCAATCCACGATTAGCGAAAACTAACTTCTGACTAAACTTAATCTTACTCCTGTTAGCCTTGACTGTCAATGTTAGTTTTTGAAAATTGTGGTAATATACACAAACTAAGTTTTCCAGATCTAATTCTTTGGTGGAATTGCCAATCTCTCTTCCAAAACGGTTTTTGGGAAAATATTGCCTGTTTGTAAATTATCCGTATTGATTTTATTCCTTCTCTTGATTTTCCCCCTTGATTGGACTATACTCGTTTTAGCACTCTGATAAATCGAGTGCTAAATTGAAACTAGAACTAGGAAGGGAAAACGGCATGGCAACCAAAGAGTTTAAGGCAGAATCCAAAAAGCTGCTGGATATGATGATCAATTCCATCTATACCCACAAAGAAATTTTTCTGCGTGAGCTGATCTCCAACGCCAGCGATGCGCTGGACAAGCGGCATTTTGTTCAGCTTACCGATCACTCCGGACAATCGGAAGAACTGTTTATCCATCTGAGCTTTGACAAAGACGCTCGAACCATTACCCTGACCGACAACGGCATCGGCATGACCTCGGAAGAACTGGAAAACAACCTGGGCACCATTGCAAAAAGCGGTTCCCTGGATTTTAAACAGGAAAACGGCGGCCAGGAGGATATGGATATCATCGGCCAGTTCGGCGTGGGATTCTACTCCGCCTTTATGGTAGCGGATAAAGTTACGGTAAACACCAAATCCCTCACCACCGGGGAAAGCAGCCGGTGGGAAAGCAGCGGCGCCGAAGGGTACGATATCTCCCAGGGGGACCGCCAAACCCCCGGCACCGACGTGATCCTCCATATCAAAGAAAGTGACGAAAACAACAACTACGACGAATTTCTGGACCAGTACCGTCTGCAAAGCCTGGTGAAAAAATATTCCGACTATATCCGCTACCCCATCCGGATGGAAGTATCCACTTCCAAGCGGAAAGCAGACGCCAAAGAGGACGACTACAGCGACGAGGCCTATGAAACCGTTACCGAAACCCAGACCTTGAACAGCATGACCCCCATCTGGAAGAAATCCAAGAGCGAAACCACCCAAGACGAGCTCAACGCCTTCTATAAGGAACATTTCTACGACATGAACGATCCGGTGCGGGTGATCCAAACCAAAACGGAAGGCAGCGCCACCTACAGCGCCCTGTTGTTCATTCCGGAGAAGCCCCCCTACAATTATTACACCAAGGATTTTGAAAAGGGCTTGCAGCTTTACGCCAGCGGCGTGCTGATTATGGACAAATGCCCGGATCTGCTGCCCGATTACTTTAACTTTGTCCGTGGCCTGGTGGACAGCGAGGATTTGTCTTTGAACATCTCCCGTGAAATGCTTCAGCATGACCATCAGCTGAAGCTCATCGCCAAGAGCCTGGAAAAGAAAATCAAAAATGAACTGCAAAAGCTCATGACCGAAAACCGGGAAGCGTATGAGAAATTCTTCCAGAGCTTTGGGGTGCAGTTAAAGTACGGCGTCTATGCCGACTACGGGATGCACAAGGACGTGCTGCAGGATCTGCTGTTGTTCTATTCCTCCAGTCAGCAGAAGCCGGTTACCTTAAAGGAATACGTATCCCGGATGAAGGACGACCAAAAGGAAATCTATTACTGCGCCGGGGACAGCATTGCAAGGATCGACGCCCTGCCCCAGACCGAACTGGTCAAGGAAAAGGGATATGAAATCCTCTACCTTACCGACGACGTGGATGAATTTGCCCTGCAGATGCTGATGGAATACGACGGCAAAAAGTTTGCTTCCATCAGCGCCGACAATGCGGATTTCTCCACCCAGGAAGAAAAGGAGCAGGCCAAACAGGCCCAGGAAACCAACCAGCCTTTGCTGAACGCCATGAAGGACGCCCTGGGCGACAAAGTGAAGGAAGTAAAGGTTACCACCCGGTTAAAGAGCCACCCGGTCTGCCTGTCGGCGGCGGGAAGCCTGTCCCTGGAGATGGAAAAGGTGCTCAACCAAATGCCCGGTCAGCAGCCGGTGAAGGCGGAGCGGGTGCTGGAGGTCAATGCGAACCATCCCCTGTTCGCCAAGCTCTCTGCGCTAAAAGATACGGATTCCGAAAAGCTGAAAGACTACACCGAAATTCTTTATCAGCAAGCCCTTTTGCTGGAAGGCCTGCCCATGGACGATCCGGCGAAATACGTGCAAAAGGTCTGCCGGATTTTGGAAGAACAGCCATAAGGCCATGTGAATTCAGCCATCTTCCCATCCCCGCCACTTTAATAAACGCAAGGCCCGACTTCCCGATTTTGGGGGCCGGGCCTTTTGGCCGGTCGGTTTCCTGTTTGAAAAAACTTTCCTTCCCCTTTACTTGTAAAATCATTTCGTTTCTGGTATACTAAAACAAAGAAAATTTCCTGCAAAAAGGAGTGTATCCCCCATGAAACTCCAGGAATCAGGCGAAAACTATCTGGAAACCATCCTGATCCTCCACCAGCGGACTGGTTTTGTCCGATCGGTAGATATTGCAAACGAAATGGGTTTCAGCAAACCCAGCATCAGCCATGCCATGGGCCTGTTAAAAGACGGCGGCTACATCACCATGGATCCCCGAACCAATCAGATTCTGCTCACCCCGGAGGGGGAAGAAGTGGCCAAACGCATCTATGAGCGCCACTGTGTGCTGCGTGAGATGCTGATGGCCTTAGGCGTCAGCGAAGAAGTCGCTTCTGCCGACGCCTGCAAAATCGAACACGACCTCTCCGATGAAACCTTTGCCTGCCTCAAACGCCATGTGCAGGCCATGAGAAAGCCAGGGGAAAGCGCCAACTAAATCCCGGCGTCATTTCGTTTGAATGAAACTTCACAAAGCCTCCGCCATTGGTGGGGGCTTTCTTTTCAGGAGGGCTCGATGGTTTTACCTTCTTATCTTCTTCCCCTGTTTCACCGCCTGGAACAATCCGGGCACCGTTGTTATGCCGTGGGCGGCTGTGTGCGGGACAGCATCATGGGAATTTCGCCTCAGGACTATGATCTGTGCACCAATGCCCGGCCGGAGGAAGTAATATCCCTTTTTTCTGATTACCGCTGCATTCCCACCGGCCTGCGGCACGGTACGGTAACCGTGCTGACAGAAGGCCATCCGGTGGAGATCACCACCTTCCGCACCGAAGGAAGCTATACCGACGGACGCCGGCCGGATTGGGTAACCTTTACTCCATCCTTGGAAGAGGACCTGTCCCGGCGGGATTTTACCGTCAACGCCATGGCGTTTTCCCCGGAGGAAGGCATCATCGACCCCTTCGGGGGACGGCAGGACTTGGAAAAAGGCCTGCTCCGCTGCGTGGGCAATCCTGACCGGCGGTTTACCGAGGATGCCCTGCGGATTCTGCGCTGTCTGCGGTTTGCTTCTACCCTTGGCTTTTCCATCCATCCGAACACAGCGGCTGCATTAAAAAACACGGCTTCCCGTTTGACCTTAGTCAGTGGGGAACGGATCGGAGCAGAGCTGAACAAGCTTCTCTGCGGAAAACAGGTGCGGCAGATTCTGCTGGACTGGCCGGACGTGCTGGGGGTGGTGCTGCCGGAAATCCTGCCCATGGTGGGCTGTCCCCAGCGCACACCCTATCATCGCTACGACGTTTGGGGGCATACTGCCGCCGCTGTGGAAGCCATTCCGCCAAAGGTGGAACTGCGGCTAACCATGCTGTTTCACGACGCAGGCAAGCCCGCCTGCGCTTTCACCGACGAAAGCGGTACAGACCACTTTTACGGGCACGGCAAAATCAGCGCCCAACTGGCCCAAACCGCCCTGGCCCGACTGAAATGGGACCGGGCCACATCAGAAACGGTGGTGGAACTCTGCCTTCTTCATGACCGGGTGTTGGTTCCCAGCCTGCCTGCGGTGAAGCGGCTGCTGAATAAGATCGGCCCGGAGCGATTGGAACAGCTCATCCTGGTAAAAGAAGCGGACACCCTGGCGCAGTCAAAACTGGCGCTGCCCCGGATGGAACAGCACCAACAGATCCGCCGCCTGGCCCAACAGATTTTAGAGGAACAAAGCTGCTTTTCCCGAAAGGATCTGGCGGTCACCGGAAAGGATTTGCTGGCTCTGGGGATTCCTGCGGGGCCGAAGATGGGAGAAATTTTGGAAGCTTTGTTAAATGCGGTCATGGACGGCAAGATTTCCAATCAACGGGAAGCATTGCTGCAATATCTCAGGGAGGAAAGGTTTTGAACTTAACAGATCTATACCGCTGCTGCACCCTCTGCCCCCGGCAGTGCCGGGTGGACCGCACTACCGGTGAGCGTGGATTTTGCGGGCAGCCTGCGCATATCCAAGCGGCCCGAGCCTCCCTGCACCGTTGGGAAGAACCCTGTTTGGCGGGAGAAAAAGGCGCCGGCACCATCTTTTTCACCGGCTGCACCATGGACTGTCTGTTCTGTCAAAATCAAGCGCTGAAACGGCCCGGCGCCGGCTGGCCGGTAAGTCGGGAGCGGTTTGCAGAAATCTGCCTGGAACTGCAGCAACAAGGCGCCGCCTGTTTGGATCTGGTCACCCCCACCATGTTTCTCCCTTCCCTGATTGGAGGGATCAAGCTGGCCAAAGAACAAGGCTGCACCCTTCCGGTGGTGTACAACACCTCCGGCTATGAACGGCCGGAGATGCTCCGGCTGCTGGCGGACACCGTCGATATTTGGCTGCCGGATTTCAAATATTTATCGCCGAATTCCGCTAAAATGTACTCCAAAACGGAAAATTATCCAGAAAATATACTATCTGTATTGGATGAAATGGTGGAACAGCAGCCCAATCCGGTGTTTACCGCCCAGGGGCTGATGAAAAAAGGAGTTTTGATCCGGCATCTGATGCTGCCGGGATTGGAGCGGGAAACCCGGCTGATTTTGCGCACCATCCAAAAACGGTACGGCAACCGGGTATGGTTCAGCCTTATGAGTCAGTATACCCCCACCCCCGGGGTGAAAAACCATCCCACCCTCTGCCGGGCAGTGGAGCCAAAGGCATACCAAAGCGCAGTGCGATACGCTTTGTCTATTGGGCTGGAACAGGGGTTCATTCAGCAGGAAGGGGCTGTCAACGAAAGTTTTATTCCGGATTTTACCCGGGGCACCGGGATTCTTCCCGGCCGTTGAGCTACACTTTTTGTCGAAAAATGAATTCTTTTCCACAAATGGGGGATTCTGCAAAAGAAAAAAAGGTTATTTGCAATTTTACCTAAAATTCAAACATATTCAGCAGTGATTTTCTGCGCAAAAAACACGGAAAAGATTTCTAAAATGCTGTCATTTTGATGGGACTTGTGCTATACTGAAACACAGGAAATGTTCAGAGAAAGGATGTGACTGGATTTTGGGGAGCCTCCCAAATCCAACCTTATGAAAATATCATTAGCGCAGCGATTTCGGAACAAAAAGTTTCTGATCCTGTTCTGTGTCATTGCAGTTGCGGTGGTAGCGGCCATTGCCGTAACAAGCATCCTGCTCTTAAACCGGCACCAAGAGCAACAGCAGCAGACGCACATTCAAGAAGTCAACAAAGTGCTGGAGAACACCGATACCTTCTTTGACGGCATCACCGTGCAGGGGGTAGACATCAGCGGCATGACCATGGAAGAAGCCACAGCGGCGGTGGCCCAAGTGGAAGCTACGGCACGGCCGGAAATTCAGCTGACCATGGCATACAACGGCCAGAACTATGTTTATAACACCGACCGCTTTGCCTTTACCTACGACACCGCCGAAATCCTGGAAAAAGCCTATGCCATCGGCCGCACCGGCACAGCCGAAGAATGCTACAACCAGGTAGAAGCCCTGAAAGAAAATCCGGTAAGCTACACCATCACCGCCACCCTCACGGACGAAAGCGTGCAAGCTGTGGTGGACGACGTGGCAGCGCAAATCAACATCCCGGTCACCAACGCCAGAGCGGTTGGCGTGGACTTTTCCAAATCCGGCGCCGACCGGTTCCAGTTTGCGGAAGGCTCCAGCGGCTTAGCCGTGGACACCAATGACCTAAAAGCCAAAGCGGACGCCGCTTTGGCCAAAGACAATAAGGTTGCTACCCTGCAGGTGGTGGCCAACGAGGTTCAACCCACCCTGACGGTGGCGGATATGCAGCCCTATGTGGAAGAAATCTGCACCTTCTCCACCCGCTCCACCAACACCTCGGCGGGCAATCATAACATGGCCCTGGCGCTGAGCTTCTGCAACGGCACCATTGTCAATCC
>CASDQY010000088.1 GCA_949282975.1 uncultured Oscillospiraceae bacterium
CGCCAGCAGCAAAACGGCCTTGCAGACATTGTCGGCAATCATGCAGTACCATACCTCCCGCAGGCCAAATCCCCAAACCTGAACACAGAAAAAGGTCAGCAGGATGCGCACGCCCCACATTCCGATGGTTTCCACCAAAAAGGCATACCGGGTGCGGCCAAGGCCGTAAAATACGCCCTCCAATACCACCATCAGACCGAAAAACGGTTCCGAAAGGGCTACAAGCTGAAGCATTTCACCCCCCAGGCTCACCACCGCTTCCACAGGGGAAAACAACCGCATGAGGGGATCCGCCCCTACAAACAAAAGCAGTCCGCTGATGCACATCAAAGCCAGGGTCAGCACAATGCTGAGCTTGGCCACCGTTTTCAGCTTGCGCAAGTCCCGTTCCCCACGGGCATTGCCGATCAGGGCGGAGGTTGCGGTGCGCAGCCCGTAACCGGGAACATAAAAAATGGTTTCCGCCGTCACGGCGATGGAATGGGCGGCGAACACAGTGGTGCCCATTCCGGACACCAGGCTGGCAAACACCACATAGCCAAGGCAGGACACCAAACTGGTACCCAGCACAGGGGCGCCTACGGTAACACATTCCCGCAGCAGGGATTTTTCCACGGAAAAGCTCTTCCAGTTCCAATGAAACCAGGATTTCTTCCGAAAGAACCAATACATCAGAACACCGGAAAGGGTGTAGGAAACGGCGGAGGCAATGGCAGCTCCCGCTACGCCGAGGCCGGCGGCATAAATCAAAAGGGTATTTAAAACGATATTCAATCCATTGGCCGCCACGCTGATGAGCATGGGGGTGCGGGTGTCCTGTACCGCCCGCAATGCGGCGCCCAAAACCGTACTGGCCGAGCGAAACACCATGGGAAGGCTGATGATAAAATAATAGCGGGAAGCCTCCTCTTGAATGGCAGGTTCCGCCCCCATCCAGGCGGGCACAAAGGGACTGATCCCCAAGGACACCGCCCCCAGCAGCACACCAAACCCAACGGATAAAAACAAAGCCTGCTGGGAGAGTTTTTGCACCTGCTCCCGATCCCCTTCCCCGGCAGCTTTGGAGATCAGGATCAGAACCGCCGTGCCGATGGCGCCGGGAATGCTGTTAAACAGCCAAGTGACCGTGGTGGTGATGCTGACCGAAGCGGTGGCCTGTTCTCCCAACTGCCCCACCATGGCAGTATCCACATACTGCAGCAACGTTGCCAGCACTTCCTCCACAATGGTGGGGATGGAAAGGGAGACCAAAGTGCCCAGAAGGGCGGCAGAATAAGATTGTTTCCAATGTCGGCGGGAAAAGGAGCTCATAACGCTTCCCAGCCCCGCCGGATATGCAAAATCATGTTTCGGTTCCTTCCCTTATCGTGTAAAATTGGTAAGCACCTTGGGATTTTCCGGCGGAAGAATTCCCTGCTGCTTGCCCAGCTCCAGACATTTTAATAACCAGGCCATATTTTTGCCAATGTTATACATGGTCATTAAGCCTTCTTTATCCTGCTGCACATCCTCCGGCTGTCTGCCGTAAACATGGTTCCAATAGGTGGAGGACACCACCGGCATGGAGCAGATGGTGAAATACTTATTGATCACATCCATCGAAGCGGTGGTGCCTGCCCGCCGGGCGCTGAGCACCGCTGCCGCCGGTTTCTGGAAGAAATTTTTGCCGCAGGAATAGAATGCCCGATCCATCACCGCCATCAGCCGGGCGCTGGGATGGGCATAGTACACCGGCGAACCGAACACAAAACCGTCGCACTCCGCCGCTTTTTCTGCCAATTCATTGGCTTTGTCGCCAAACATGCACTCCCCGGTGGTGCTGCAGCGATGGCAGGCAATGCAGTCCGGCAAAGGCTCATTGCCCACAAAGAAGAATTCGGTTTCCACTCCTTCTTCCTCCAATGCACGGGCTACTTCCCGCAGGGCTACATTGGTGCATCCGTTTTTCCGGGAACTGCCGTTGACCAGTAAAACTTTCATTTGAACCATCCTTTCTTCGGCAAAACAGACCGCCAAAAAGGGCGGTCTGCCAGCTTGTGGAAAAAGGATTCGGATGTGTCCGGATTGACCCGCCCTCGGCTTTACGCCTTCGGGCTGGCAGATTCCGGTTTGTTGTTTTCACAACGTAATGTTAAAAACAAATCCGAAATAGGAAATTTTAAAACAAAACAATTCCTTTGCAGGGACGTTGCCCCTGCAACCCCAGCAGCTTTTTGTAGAAAAGCGAAACAAACCTTCGGTCTGTTTCTGACCAAAAACTTTATATTTGGCTTTTCCACAATCTGACAGACTACCAGGAAAACGGCGGTCTGTATCCTCGATTGAGTTTTATTATATCGGATTACTGCAAAAAATTCAATACTCCCATGGAAAAGATCAGCCTTCCCCGCTACGATCCACCGGCGTATAGTCAATCTGCGAGGTTTCCTGAGTCGCTTCCAGCTTAAACAGCACCGGCCGCAGTCCGTCGTTGCAGCACACGATGGCTACACCGGGTTTGCGGATCCAGTCGCCATAATAGAACAACTCCTCCCCCGCCCCATGGGCCAGGGCAAAAACATACTGATAGATTGCCTTCCATGCTTCATCGCAGAATCCTTCCGGTTTGGCATAGTCGGCGTAAAACACCTGGCCCTTTTCCATCATGGGACAGGCTTTCAGCCCCCTGGCTCCATATTCTTCTGCCAAAGCGGAGTTCAATGTTGTTTCCAAAACGGTAATTTTCACTTTTTTCATAAGCTATGCTCCTTCTTGATGCGATGATACCGGGAGATGGAAACGGCCTACCCCATTTTCCAATCCCTTAAATTTCGTTCCGGGGGATGCAGCCTCGTTTAAAACGCCCTTTGAATCATCCCTTAGTTGCAAAACCACGGCGGGCCGATTGGCTCGCCGTGATCTTTACTTGAACGATTTACGGATTTCCATCAAAATCCCAATTTTTTGGAGAAATCGGCGGCCAGCTCTTTCTGCTGGGCGGCGGCATCTTCTTTCTTGGAGGCGATGGTGGTGTAGTAGGCCTTGATCTTGGGCTCGGTGCCGGAGGGACGGATAATGACCTTGGCGCCGC
>CASDQY010000089.1 GCA_949282975.1 uncultured Oscillospiraceae bacterium
ACGGGAATGTCAAGAGGTTTTTGAAAAAATTTTTTCAAAGGGCAGCAATAGGGCAGAAAATAGCAAAAGAAAGGTGAAATCAAGAAAAATATGGGAGAGAAACGGCCGAAATCCGGAAGATTTGCTTTTTTTTGCTCGCTATGGTACAATACAAATATTCATAGCATGATTACAGCCTCAGGAGGAAAAGGCAATGAAAGTGACTCTGCTCACCTATACCCCGGATCCGGAAAAAACGGTGGCCTGCGCTGCCAAGCTTTGTTACAGCGCCAGCGATGTGGATCAGCTTTACGAAGGATTGACTCGGGAAAAAGCGGCGGGATTTGTAGAAATGCTGGCTGAAATCGGCCACGAAAGCCCCATTGAACACGCCAGCTTTACCTTTGCTTTGGAAGGAGTGTCCCGCTCCCTGCTGGCCCAGATCACCCGTCACCGGCTGGCTTCCTTCAGTGTGCAGAGCCAACGGTATGTGAAGGAGTCGAACTTTGATTTTGTGACCCCTCCGGAAATTGCAGCCGACCCTGAGGCCAACGCCCTTTTTGTCAAGTCCATGGAGCGGGCGGTGGAGGACTACAACGCCCTGGCCGACCGGCTGCAACAGCGCCATGAAAGAACCTTTTTGGAAGCGGGACTGCCGGAAAAGGAAGCCAGGCGCAAAGCGGAAAAAAAGGCCATTGAGGACGCCCGGTTTGTGCTGCCCAATGCCTGCGCCACCAAAATGATTTTAACCATGAATGCCCGAAGCCTGTTGAATTTCTTCCGGCTGCGCTGCTGTAACCGGGCCCAGTGGGAAATTAAGGCGGTGGCGGACGAGATGCTTCGCCAGGTTTGCGCCGTGGCGCCCACCCTCTTTGCTTCGGCGGGGCCTTCCTGCTATCGGGGAAGCTGCAGCGAAGGAAAGATGAGCTGTCAAAAAGCCAGCCAGGTCCGGGCGTTTTACACCCTGCTGCACAACCGCCAGACAGCCGGGGAATAAAGGAGGGATCGCCATGGAAGGAAGGATGCTGGTACTGGACGGATTGGACGGCTGCGGCAAAACCACCCAGGCCGAACTTCTGGCCAGGCGGCTGGAACAGGTCTGTCCCGGCCGGGCGCACCTGATCTCTTATCCCGATTACCAAAGCCCTTCTTCTGCTCTGGTGCGGATGTATCTCAACGGGGATTTTTCCTCCCATCCCGATGGAGTAAACGCCTACGCCGCTTCCACCTTCTACGCCGTGGACCGGTACGCCGGCTTTATTCAGCAGTGGGGGGAATGGTACCGTCGGGGGGATCTGATCTTAGCCTGCCGGTACGTCACCTCCAACGCCATTCATCAGATGGGAAAGCTTCCCCAGGAAGAATGGAACGGCTTTTTGGATTGGCTGGAGGATTTTGAATATCAAAAATTAGGTTTGCCCAAGCCGGATCTGGTCTGTTATCTGGAGATGGATCGCTCCGTGTCGGAACAGCTTCTGGAAAACCGCTATCAGGGGGATTCCTCCCGCCGGGATATCCATGAGCGGGACCGTGCTTATCTGGAACAGTGCCGCAGGACGGCGGATTACGCTGCCCGGCGCTGGAATTGGCGGCGCATCTCCTGCAGCCGGGACGGACAGCCCCTTCCGGTGGAGAAGATTCATCATTTGATCTGGGATTTGGCGCAGCCGTTGTTGGAAACCGGGCAAGGCGGTGATACCCCATGATCCTGCGCAGTACCACACGGGAAGATGTACCGGCGATGGCCCAGTTATGGTCCGCCTGTTTTTCGGATACCAGGGAGGAGGCCCAAAGCTTTTTGGAGCAGGTCCTCCGGCCGGAATACGGCCTGGTGATCCAGCAGCCCGACGGCAGTTTGGCTGCCATGCTCACCATGCTTCCCGTGATGATGCATACCAATACCAATATCTATAAAGGCAGCTACCTCTACGGCGTCTGCACCCATCCCCGGTGGAGGGGGCAGGGCTTGTTCCACCGTTTGATGGAGCGGGCCAAAGAGGAAGCGATAAATCAAAACCGGCAGTTTTTATGCCTGGTGCCGGAGGGGGAAGAGCTCTTTTCCCTGTACCGTTCCCTGGGCTTTGAACCGCTGTTTTACCGTGCCAGACGGGAACTGGACCCGGCGGAATACTTGCAGCAGCAGGTGCTCTGCACCATGGAGGAAATCGGCGGTGGGTACTATATCAAGCTGCGGCAGCTTTATCTTTCCAGCCTGGATTTGTCCGTACAGTTTGACGGTACCTTGCAGGATTACCTTTATCAGGATCTGAAAGAAGCGGGGTGCCGGATGGTGTCGGTGCAGTGCCGCTATGGCCATGGCTGCGCTGTGTTTACCCAAAAGGGGGATACCCTGTTCATCCGGGAAGCCGCTATGGACCCAACCTGCTTTTACAGTACCCTGGCTACCCTGGCGGAGCGCTTTGACGCTAAGCGTGTGGTACTTACGGCGCATCCCGCCTATGCGCAGTCGCCGGCGGAACTCATCCCTTACGGGATGTATCTTCCGCTGCAGCAAAAGCTCTCCCTTTCCAGGGAGAAACACCCCTATCCCTATATGAATCTGATGCTGGACCTGTAAGGTGCGGCTTGAGGTTTTATATTTCTCATTTTTTCGGGTTGCCCTTTGGGGCAGAAAGGAATCGAAGATCACATGATATACTTGTTTTTGGCGGATGGATTTGAGGAAGTGGAGGCGCTGACGCCTCTGGATTATCTACGCCGGATGGACGAGCACAACATCGACACGGTGGGCGTGTATGATACCGAGGTCACCGGTTCCCACGGCTTGACCATTCAGACGGATCTGCACATGGATGAAATCAGCTTTGACGACATTGAAATGATCATCCTTCCCGGGGGCATGCCCGGCACCAAAAATCTGGAAAAGAGCGATAAGTTGCATGACGTGATTGATTATTGCGCCGACAATGAGATCAAAATTGCCGCCATCTGCGCCGCTCCCTCCATTTTGGGGAAGAAGGGCCTGCTGGACGGCAGAAAAGCCTGCTGCTATCCCGGCTTTGAACGGGAACTCAAAGGAGCCAAAATCAGCAAAGACGCCGTGGAGGTTGACGACAATTTTATCACTGCCCGGGGCGCCGGCTGTGCGCAGCAGTTCGCCTTTACCCTGGTGGAAGAACTTTACGGAAAGGACGCCGCCCAGAAGCTGATGCAGCAGGTGGTTTGGATGGAATGATGGGCGCCAAAAGCCCCCGGGCCAACGGCCCCGATATCCGTTTGGTCAAGCGGGACCTGCGGCGGAAGTTCCGCCGGATCCGCTCGGATATGGACCCACAGGACAAGGCGGCCTGGGATGAGCGGATCACGGCCAATCTGCTCCGCTCCCCCCGCTGGCGCAGAGCACGCCGGGTGCTGCTGTTTGTCTCTAAGCCCATTGAAGTGGATACGCACACGCTGATTGAAACGGCGCTGCGCCAGGGAAAGCAGGTGCTGCTGCCCCGGTGCTTGGACGATTGCGGCCACATGGCTTTTTTTGCAGTGCAAAGCTGGGAGGATCTGACCCCCGGATTGTATGGCTTGTTGGAGCCGGATCCGGAGCGCTGCCCCAAGGTGGAGAGGTTCCATCCCGGGGATTTTTGCCTGGTGCCCGGCTTTGCCTTTGACGGCAAAGGATACCGGCTGGGATTCGGCAAAGGATATTACGACCGCTTCCTCTCCCGGTTTCCCGGGGTGACGGCAGGGGCCTGCTATCACTGCTGCACCACCCGGGCTTTGCCCCACGGACGTTATGACCGGCCGGTGGACTATCTCTTTACGGAACGTTATGTACGGCGTCTGGCTGCGCCGGACGCCCCTTTACCGAAGCGGAAAGAAAGGTGATTTGTGTGGAAGACAACCGTTCTCCGGAAGAACAAAAACAGCCGGAACAGGAATCTCCTGTTTCGCAGCAGGAAACGGCCCCTGACCAAATCGGGCCCGAAGACACAGCCGATTCCCCGGCTTCTGGGGCAGAACCGGAGCAGGAAGAGAAATCACCGGTATTTCAGGTTACATTTCAGGACGGCGCCTTCGACGAGTTTGGGGAACTGCTGCCCGCTCAGCCGGTAGAACCTTCCCCGGCGACCCAGGCAAAGCCCAAACGGAAATGGGGCTGGCTGAAAGTGACCGTTACCCTGGTGCTGCTGGCGGTCATCGGTTTTATCTGCACCGTTGTGATTCTCTTTATGGCGGATATGATGGGGGTCAACGGCAACAGCGATCCCATCACCATTACGGTGGAGCCCAACACCGGTTTGAACGAGGTTTCTGAAACCCTTCATGAAGCGGGGGTCATCGCCTATCCGGATATGTTTAAGTTTTACGTCCGGTTTATGGCGGAAGACGACGTCACCATTCAGTTTGGCGAATTCGACCTTTCTTCCGATATGGGGTATGACGAGATCATTCAGGTTTTGAGCACCTATAACCGTTCGGATCAGGTGGTTCGGGTGACCATTCCGGAAGGAAGCACCGTGGTGGAGATTGCGCAGATCCTGGAAGAAAACAGGGTCTGCACGGTGCAGGATTTTTATAGTGCGGTGAACAGCACCGATTATCAGTATTCCTTCCTGACCGAGGAAGTTCTCAATCATACCGACCGGTACTTCCTGCTGGAGGGCTATCTCTTCCCGGACACCTATGATTTTTATGTCAATGAACATGCCACCGAAGTGGTGGAAACTATGCTGGACAACTTTGCGGATCATTACACCAGCGAAGTGCGCCAGGCGGTGGAAGCCAGCGGCATGAGCCTGGATCAAATTGTGGTGTTGGCTTCGGTGGTGGAAGCGGAAGCATCCGGCAATACCGAGCAGATGGCCAATGTTTCCAGCGTGTACCACAATCGCCTGGGCGATTCCAGCACCTATCCCAACCTGCAAAGCGACCCCACCATCCTCTATGCGGAAAATGTGATCAAGCCGTTTTTCCAGGAGGATGACGGCGTGATTGACGAGCAGGAACAGGCCATGCTGGACAGTTACAACACCTATGCCGGTTCCGGCCTTCCTGCCGGCGCCATCAATAACCCCGGCATTGCGGCAATTTTGGCGGCGGCACAGCCTGCGGACACCGACTACACCTACTTCGTCACCTCCTCCGACGGGGCCACCTTCCTGTACGCCAGCGATTACCGCACCCATCTGGCCAACTGCGAGCAGGTGGGAATTACCACAGGGTAACAGAAAGGGTAACAGAAAAAGACAGCGAAAACCGGAAGCCACGCTTCCGGTTTTCTTGTGAAAGGGAAGAATGAAGATGAATCAAACAGCGGTTTCCCCCTCCCGGCCGGAGGTGTTGGCCCCGGCGGGGGATTTGGGGCGACTGAAGGCGGCGCTGCAATATGGCGCCGATGCCGTTTATCTGGCGGGGAAAGAATTCGGCATGCGGGGCGGCGTCCCTAATTTTGACCCGGAACAGTTGGCCCAGGGGGTGGAGCTGGCCCATGAAAAGGGCGTTAAGGTATACGTCACCGCCAACACCCTGCAGCGCAACGACGAGATTGAGCGCTACCCGGAATTTGCCTCCTATCTAAAGCAGATCGGGGTGGACGCCGTCATTATCAATGATATGGGAGCATTGATGCTTACCAAGCAGTATGCCCCGGATATGGAACTGCATGTCTCTACCCAGTCCGGCATTACCAACTACCAAACCGCCCGGGCTTTTTATGAGCTGGGGGCCAAGCGGGTGGTGCTGGCCCGGGAACTGAGTCTGGAAGAAATCGCCGAGATTCGGGCAAAGACTCCGGCGGATTTGGAGTTGGAGGTATTTGTCCACGGCGCCATGTGTATGTCTGTTTCCGGGCGCTGCCTGATTTCCAACTACCTTACCGACCGGGATGCCAACCGGGGGCAGTGCGCCCAGCCCTGCCGGTGGCGGTATCATCTGGTGGAGGAAAAGCGGCCGGGGGAATACTTCCCCATTGTGGAAGAACCGGGGGCCGGCACCTATATTTTAAACGCCAAGGACCTGTGCATGATCGAGCATCTGGATCAACTGGTGCAGGCGGGAGTGTCCAGCCTGAAAATCGAGGGCCGGGCCAAATCCGCCTATTATGTGGCGGTGGTCACCAATGCCTATCGAATGGCGTTGGAGGATTATCTGGCCCATCCAAAGGATTGGGTCCTGCCGGACTGGCTGGGGGAAGAGGTGCGCAAGGTCAGCCACCGGCGGTATTCCACCGGGTTCTATTTCGGCAAGCCGGATCAGTATTATGATAAGGTGGGGTACATCCGAACCTATGAGTCCGCCGCCGTTGCGCTGGATTGGCGGGACGGATGGCTGAAGGTTGCCCAGCGCAACAAGTTTTCGGTGGGGGAAACCCTGGAAGCGGTGATTCCCGGGGAGCATTTCCTGCCTCTTCCGGTGACCGCTTTGGAGGATGAGGACCGCAATGCCATCCCCAATGCCTGTCATGCGGAAATGATTGCCTGGCTCCCCTGCGAAACCCCGTTGGAACCGGGCATCGTGATCCGCCGGGCCACCGGGCAGAAGGGATGAATGGTCCCATTCGGCTTGGCAAAAGTGAAATTTTTGTAATAAATGAGTGTCTTTACATGGGGGCTTTTTGCTTCATATCCGGAATGGGTGGGGGCGCTGCTTCACAAATGAAAGAAAACGTGTCTTTCGGCCGGGTAAAATGCGGCTGAACGCCACGTTTTTTTTGTTGAAAGGGAAGGCGGTTTTTGGCGGAAAGATTCATTTTTTGAATCGCAGAGCAGAAAAAATAAGCATTTTACATCCATGGATTTTCCTACTATAATTTTTTTAAAAGGAGATGATAAACCATATTTCGGGGGGAGATAACATGACAAAGCAAATGAAAAAATGGGGACGGGTCGCCCTCTGCCTTCTGATTCCGTTGGTGATTCTGGCGCTGGTTGGCTTTGCGCCGACCCGGCGAAAAGGGGAGTGCCTGGCTTGCACCGGCGCTTCTTCCGCTATCGGTGTCAGCCTTACGGAGAAAAAAGCGGCGCAGGAATTGCTGGACCAAGGGGTGCCCGCCATCGCATCGGTGGGGCTGGACCTGCTGAGCGCAGTGCAGGATACAGAACTCCCTTCCGCTTACCAAATTGAGGATTTTCCCATTGTCTATCAAATGCCTCAGCTGCCCACCGGCTGTGAAATTACTGCTTTGACCATGGCGCTGCATTATTACGGCTATTCGGTGGATAAGGTAACCATGGCCACCCAATACCTTCCCACCGCTCCGGCAGGCACCTATTATGGCAGTGACGGACGGCTTTACGGCAGCGATATGGAGCATTATTTTGTGGGGGACCCAACTACGAATTTAGGATATATCTGCGGAACCTCCGCCATTGTCACGGCGGCAAATACCTACCTGGAAGAGCAGGGAAGTTCCCTGCGGGCACAGGACCTGACCGGGGCTGCGCCGGAAGAGCTGTATGAATTGGTCAGCCGGGATATTCCGGTGGTGGTGTGGGTGACCATCGGCATGGAGGACCGCCGCTCCACACAAGGCTGGTACACCGAAGCAGGGGAATATATGGAGTGGAGCACCAACGACCACGGCGCCGTCCTCATCGGCTACACCGAAACTACCGTAACCATTGCCGATCCCATTTCCGGGCTGGTTGAGTACGACAGACAGCAGTTTGAGGAGGTTTTTGCT
>CASDQY010000090.1 GCA_949282975.1 uncultured Oscillospiraceae bacterium
CCGTCCGGCACCATTTTTCCGCATTGCACACAATAACTCATAGGTCATCCTCCTTTTTCGGCGTTTTTTGCCAATTATCTTAGCCTCATTATATCTGTATTCCAGATAAAAGTCAATATCTCAAATACAGATATCGCATAATGTGTGCGGAGGTGACCGTGATGAAATTCAAAAATTTACGTGCAATCCGGGAAGACCGGGATATTAAGCAAAAGGATATTGCTAAAATCCTGAACGTCTCCCAAAACACCTATTCCCAATACGAAACGGGGGTGATTTCCTTGACGGCGGAAGTGCTCATCAAGCTTTCCAATTATTACGGGGTGAGCATTGATTATCTGCTGGATCAGACCGACAATCCCAAAAGACAGTAATCATCCTAAAGGTTCCCATGGCAAAAAAGCCGCTTATTGCGGCGCTTTTCTCCGTTTTGATTTTGCTTGCAAAACAGAAAAAACCAGGCCTCTGCCGTTGGGCATGGCTTGGTTTTTCCGCAAACGAAAAAGTCCGGCTTCTGTTTGAAAGCCGGACTTTTCTTATCTTTTTTACAATTCCGCTCGATTTTCCAACGCTTTAAACAAGGTCATCTCATCGGCGTATTCCAGGCTGGATCCGATGGGAATGCCGAAGGCCAGGCGGCTGACCTTCACCCCCAGGGGTTTGATCAGCTTTTTCAGGTACATGGCGGTGGCTTCTCCTTCCGCTGTGGGGTTGGTGGCTAAAATCACTTCCTGCACCGTTTCGTCCCCCAGCCGGGCGATCAGTTCCTTGATGCAGAGCTGATCCGGCCCAATGCCGTTGATGGGGTCGATCAGCCCGTGAAGCACATGGTACACCCCCCGGTACTCCTTGGTTCGTTCAAAGGCGGTGACATCCTTGGGATCCTCCACCACACAGATGGTGGATTTGTCCCGGCTGATGTCGTCGCAGATGGGGCAGAGTTCCCGGTCGGTGAGGTTTTGACAGCAGGCGCACCGCTTGATGTTCTTTTTGGCCTCCAGCAGGGCCTGGGCAAACGCCTCTACCTGGCTGTCCGGCTGCTTTAGAATGTAATAGGCCAGCCGCTGGGCGGACTTCATGCCGATGCCCGGCAAAGAGGCAAACGCCTCCACCAGTTTGGTCAGGGAGAGGGCCTGGTTACTGCCCGCCATCAGCCCATACCGGGGATGTTCATCCCGTTGGTGATGGCGTCCATCTCTTGGTTGGTGGTATCGTCAATGGTGTGCAGGCATTCGTTTACTGCACTGATCACCAGATCCTGGAGCATCTCGATGTCTTCCGGGTCCACCACTTCCGGCTGAATGGTCAGCCCGGTAACCTGGCGGCTGCCGGTCATGGTGATGCTTACGGCGCCGCCTCCGGCAGCGGCGGTAAATTCCCGCTGGGCCAGCTCTTCCTGCTTGGCGGTCATGTCCTGCTGCATTTTTTGAGCCTGACGGATCATCGCCTGCATATTCTGGGGTCCGCCCCCCATACCTTTGGGTAATCTTGCTTTCATGTTTGTTTTCCTCCTGTTTATTCTTCCGATGTAATATCGGGATGGACAATGGGAATTTGAAGCTGCTTCGCCCGTTGCTCCAACTGTTCCAAACGGTTTTCCCGGGGAGCAGCCTTCTTTTTCTTTTTGGTCAGGATCCGGTACTTGGCGCCGGTGACTTCGAATAATGCTTTTTGCAGGGAAGAAAGATAGTTGTCCTTCTTGATCATGGCGGAGAACATCTCGTAGGGAGAATCCACCACCAACCGCCCCTGGCCTATGTCATGGGCAACCGAGCCGGACAAAACGCCGAATAACGGCGGATTGATTTTGGAGATTTCCTCCAGCACCTGGCCCCAGCTTTCCAGCAATTTGGACTCTGTCTTGGCGGAAGGTTTTGCGGCCGCTTCGGCGGGCGCCGGTTCCGTTGGGGGCTCCGCCGGGGGAGGAATTTCCCCGGAAGGGGTGGGGGGCGCAGCAAATTCCGGTGGCTGGAAAACGGTTTGGGGTTCCGGTTCGCCCGGGGGTTGTTCGGGGGGAACTTCTGCCGGGTTGGCATTTTCGTCCTCTATGGGCAGGGGGGAGGGCTCCCCTTCTGCCAAAGCGGCGGGAGTTTGCTCGCTTTGCACCGGGGCAGGCTGCTTTGCTGCCGGAGTGGATGTTTCCGCTGCCGGGATGGGGGCAAAACCGGTTTGGGTCAACTGTGCTACCTGTTGTTCCAGGGCTTCCAGCCGCTGAAGCAAAGCCGGGCCGGAATCTTCCAGAGAAGGATCGCTGAGTTTGAGCAGCGCCATTTCCACCCAGAGCTTTTTGTCCGGGGAAGTGGCCATACAGTCCAGCGTCTGCTGCAAAACCGTAATGCCCCGCAGCAAAAACGCCAGGCTGGTTTGATCGGCCTGGGCCTTGTATTGCTCCAATTCCTGAGGGGTGCAGACCAAAAGGGATTGACAGTGGGGATCGGCTTTCAGCAGCATCAAACTGCGCAGATGC
>CASDQY010000091.1 GCA_949282975.1 uncultured Oscillospiraceae bacterium
TCTATAAAACGCTTCATTTAATATTGCGCAATGTTATTGACAACAAGCGCCGACGCCAATACCAGTTGAAAGATGCTGCAAACCACAATAAAGCCGGTTCGCCCCCGCTTGGTTTCGATAAAGTTGGAGGTCAAAGCGCAGCTTACGCAGCCCACGGCCAGGCCCACCAGATCTACAATGGAAAGGGCTACGGTTTGATATTCCTCCGGGCATAGGTTCAGCCCGGAAATAAAGAACAAGCCCACCAGATGGATCACCGGCAGCGCCAGCAGCGGCAGCAGCGCAAAAGCGTAGGAACGAAATTTGGAGCGAAGAAATCCAACAAAGATAATAAGCAAAATCACGCCGATGCAGATACATTCAACGACCATAACGGTGTCCCTCCTGATAAATCATTGCCAACCCGTCCAGGGTCAGGGATTTGTCGATAGCGGCGAACGCTCCGGTTTGACGTCCAATCATGCCGGACAAGCCGCCGGTGGCCACCGCTTTGGCCTCGACGCCTAACTCCCGGCGAATCAGCTTCAGCATATGGATCACTGCGCCGCAGTATCCATACACAATGCCGCTTTGAATGCTGGCAATGGTGTTGTCCCCCACTACTTTGGCCGGAGGTTCAATCTCCACCCGGGGAAGCTTGGAGGTATTCCCCACCAAAGCATCCAAACTGACCTTAATGCCTGGATAGATAGCGCCGCCCAGATAAGCGCCGGAAGCATCAATCACATCGAAGGTGGTAGCGGTGCCGAAATCCACTACAATCAAGGGCGCCCCGTACTTGCGAAGGGCAGCAAAGCTGTTGACCAGACGATCTGCCCCCACTTCCGCCGGATTACTATACCTGTTTTCAATGGGAATTTCAAGATTTTCCTGCACGACCAGGGGCTCTTTCCCCAAATATTTTCGGAAGGCGTTTTTCATGGAATACATTACCTGAGGAACCACACTGGTGATCACCACATCTTCCACATCTTCCGGCCGCAAACCGTGGATCGAAAAGAAGGTTCGAATTTGAAGGCCCACTTCGTCCGAAGTAATGTCCCGACGAGTAACCAAACGAAAACTCTGGCAGAGTTTTCCCTGTTCAAACACCCCAAATTCCATATTGGTATTTCCTACATCCACCACAAACACCATGGCTGCGTCCTCCGAACTGTTTCCATCCTTTACATTTTTCATACATAACCTTGTGTCAGTATACCATATTTTTCCCCATCTGAAAAGACCTTTTTCAAAGATCGTTTTTCCCCAGCAGTGCACTTCACTGCAGAATAACGGTATCAATCTAAGAAATCGGAACGGCTTTCCTCCAACTTTTTGAATCCAATCCCTTTGAAAACATCAATGAAGAAGCAGAAACAAAAGAAATAGCTGATTTTTGTACTTATTTTTAAGAAACTGTCCTTTTTTAGGGACAGAAAAAATTTACCCCTTGACAAGAACGTTTGTTTCATGCTACAATGCAACCAAAGGAACGGATGTTCTAATTTTCAGGAAGAGAGGATAAGAATTATGAAACAAGCATGGTTGCTTTTTACCGCTTTCGGATTATTTTTATTTTTGGGCACCGCCGGTGCCGTGGAAACAGACAACATTTCTGTGATCGGACTGGCTCTTCAACTCTTGGCCGGAGGGGCATCCCTGTACATCGGCTCCCTGCTGCGAAAAAAGGCCAAAAGAAAAGCAAAGGCTGCGGCCAAGCAGAAAGCTGCGCCAAGCACCAGCAGATCCAAGGCTCGGCCGGCAGTCCGACCCGCCCACAGCTATCACCGGGCAGCATAAGCGAAAAGCAGTTGCGATTTGGGGAAAAATCTGATAAAATGGGGAACAGAATAGCAGCGAAGGAGGCTGTATCATGCCCTGTTCCCATTTGATCGACCTGAACGACCTGCCGGTATCCGAATGGTCCCACATCATCGACCTTGCCATCAAGATCAAGGAACATCCCGGAGTTTATGCCCACGCCTGTGAAGGAAAGATTCTGGCCACTCTGTTTTACGAACCTTCCACCCGGACGCAGATGTCTTTCCAAACCGCTATGCTGCGGCTGGGAGGGAAAATCATCGGATTTGACAATCCCCAAAACTCGTCGGTGAGCAAAGGGGAAAACCTCACCGATACCATCCGCATCGTATCCGGCTACGCCGACGTACTTGCCATGCGCCATCCCCTGGAGGGAGCAGCCAAAGCAGCAGCGCTCTACGCCCAATGCCCGGTAATCAACGCCGGAGACGGCGGCCACCTCCACCCCACCCAAACCCTCACCGATTTAACCACCCTGCAAAGCGAAAAGGGCCGGTTGGACCATTTGACCATCGGGCTTTGCGGCGATCTGAAATACGGCCGCACAGTTCACTCTTTGATCAAAGCCTTATCGCAGTATCCCGGCAACCGCTTTGTGCTGATATCCACGAAAAGCCTCCGGCTGCCGCAGTACATCAAGGACTGGATGGATCGCTGCGACTGCTCATACAAAGAAATCTTTGCATTGGAAGAGGCCATTCCCCAACTGGATGTGCTGTATATGACCCGCATCCAGCAGGAGCGGTTTGATTCCCCGGAAGAATATCAAAAGCAGAAAAACGTCTATGTGCTGGACACCGCCAAACTATTCGACGCCAAAAAAGACCTGGTCATTCTTCATCCCCTGCCCCGGGTGGACGAAATTGCCCCGGCGGTGGATCACGATCCCAGAGCCATGTATTTTAAGCAGGCGGTGTACGGGGTATATGCCCGGATGGCGCTGATCTTACTGCTGTTGGAAGGGCGTGAGCAGCCGCCCCTGCTGAGCCATCGCCACGGGGATGTCGCCTGCAAAAATCCCCGCTGCATTACCAATCACGAGCCCTATCTGGAACACAGCTTCCAGGAATTAGGGGATCTGGCCGTATGTGAATACTGCGATGAACGGCAGTTGCTGTAAAGGAAAACGCCTTTTCTTCTTTGGGAGAAAGGGCGTTTTTTAAGCAGTTATCTGCAATTTTGGCGCTGAAGATGTTTTAACAAATCCACAAATTGACAAAAAGCCTGACAAGGAAATTTCCTTGTCAGGCACTTTGCTTTCATCAATTAACTGTTCGGAAGCCCAAAGCCACCTTATACCGGATGAATTTGATGCTCCGCATCGGCATGATCCTGATCAATGCCGTACTTGGCATTTCGGCGTTGTTCAAAGAACTTCACCGCCACCGGGCCGAACTGGGCATAGCTCAGCACATCTTCCGGCTGCTCGGTCCATTCGGCGCATTCTTTTTTCAAGGTTTCCAATTCCGGCTGAAGCAGGTCGGCAGGACGGCAGGTAATGGGTTCTTCATCCCCGATGATCTTTTTCTGGAAAGCAGGGTCAATGGGTTCCGGGGTTTTTCCGTATTCGCCCCGTACCAGGCCCTTAAATTCCTTTGTGACCATCTTATAGCGCTCGCCCATAATCACGTTGAACACCGCCTGGGTACCTACAATCTGGGAGGTAGGCGTAACCAGGGGCGGCATGCCGGAATCCCGACGGACTTTGGGAACTTCTTCCAGCACCTGGGTAAGCTGATCTTCCTTGCCGGCCTGTTTGAGCTGGCTGAGAAGGTTGGAGAGCATTCCGCCCGGCACCTGGTAAATCAATGCGTTGGCATTGGTGGCCAGCATAGAGGGATCCAACAGGCCGGAATCAATATACTTTTTGCGCAGGGTCATGAAATAATCCCGGATTTCGTTGAGCAGCACCAGATCCAAACCGGTGTCATACTCGGTGCCTTGAAGCGCAGCCACCATGGATTCGGTGGGAGCGTGGGAAGTTCCCAGCGCCAGGGGGCTGATGGCGGTGTCGATGGCATCGCAGCCCGCTTCAATGCCTTTCATCAGGCACATGGAAGCCAAACCGGAGGTATAGTGGGTGTGAAGCTGAATGGGGATCTTTACCGCCTGTTTTAACTCTTTCACCAGAGAATAGGCACGGTACGGAGTCAGCAGAGCCGCCATATCCTTAATGCAGATGGAATCCGCACCGGCGCTTTCCACCTGCTTTGCGTAGTTTACATAGTATTCATCTGTGAAAGTGTCCCCCAAGGTATAGCTGATGGCCACCTGGGCGTGACCCTTTTCTTTCTTGGCCGCCTTAATTGCGGTTTCCAGATTCCGAATGTCGTTGAGAGCGTCGAAAATCCGGATGATGTCAATGCCGTTGGCGATGGATTTCTGCACAAAATATTCCACCACATCGTCGGCATAGTGCCGGTAACCCAGCATGTTCTGGCCCCGGAACAGCATTTGCAGTTTGGTATTGGGCATTCCCTTGCGGATCAAACGCAGCCGTTCCCAGGGATCTTCATTCAAAAACCGCAGACAGGCGTCAAAGGTCGCCCCGCCCCAGACTTCTGCCGAATAATAGCCCACCTGGTCCATTTTGGACAGAATGGGGAGCATATCCCCAATGGGCATCCGGGTAGCAATCAGGGACTGATGGGCATCCCGCAGCGCTGTTTCGGTCACTTTAATCTTTGCCATGGTTTCATTACCTCACAAACACAAATTCCCTTACGCAATGGTGACCAACAAATCCTGGGTATCCACAGTATCGCCCTTTTTGACCATCACAGAAGTGATCTTGCCGGCATGGGGCGCCACGATATCGTTTTCCATCTTCATGGCTTCCAGCACCAACAGGACCTGGGCTTCCGCCACGGTATCCCCCACCTTCACCTTCACATCCATCACGGTGCCGGGCATGGGAGCGGTGACCTTATCCCCTTCTCCGGCCACAGCCTTAGCTTCCGCAGCTGCGGGAGCCGCCGCCGCAGGGGCAGCCGCAGGAGCCGCTGCCGGTGCTGCTGCAGGAGCTGCGGTACCGGTTTCCTCCACAGAAACCGCATAGGGTACGCCATTGACCGTTACAGTAAAGTTTTTCATAAAACTGTTCCTCCTGAAAATCTTTCCTTTATGGTTACAGCACTGTATTGGAGTGCTTCTTGCTCAACCGGTTCATTCGCTTGTCCATCAAAGCCTCCAGGCCGTGGATCAAAGCATCCCGGGTATCGGCGGGGGCCAGAATGCCGTCCAGCAGGCCGGCTTTGGCCGCTTCCATGGGGCTGGCCACCGTATCCATATATTCTTCCGCCAACTGGGCACGAACGGCGGCAGGATCATCCACTTCACGCAGCCGGTTGTGCAGGGTAAACTCCACGGCGGTCTGTACCGGCAAAGCAGAGATCACAGCAGTGGGCCAGGCATACACCAGATCGGCGCCGGCATTCCGAGAAGCCAGAGCCAGATAAGAAGCGCCGATGGCCTGCCCGGTGAGCAAAGTCATCTTCACAGTGGTGGCTTCGGCGTAAACATTGGCCAGCCGGGAAGCAGCCTTCACCAGGCCGGGGCAAGAGGTTACGGTAAAGCCGGGGGTATCCAGCAGCGTGATCACCGGCAGAGAATAGGCGTCGCAAAGCTGCATGAACCGGGCCAGCTTATTGCAATCGGAAGTATGCAGCTCGCCGCAGGCGGCCGAAAGGCCCACCGGCATACCGCCCAGCAGCGCCAGCACGGTAAAGCTGTTTTCGCCGTAAGAGGCATACAGTTCCAAAGCGCTGTCACCGTCGGTGAGGGCCTGCACCAAAGCTTTGGCGTCGCCGCCGGGGCAGCTTTCCATCACCTTTTGGGCAGCGGCGGGATCCAGAGCAGCCTTTCCTTCATACACCGGGGGCAGGGAAAGGTTGTTCTGCGGCAAAAAGCCCAGCAGCTTTTTCACCAGATCCGCAGCCTGGGCTTCATCCTCCGCCACCAGGCTCACCAAACCGGCTTTGGCCACAAAGTCCGCCGTACCGGCGTCTTTTTTGTCCTCCGTCTGTGCGGTGGTGAAGGGGGGATTTAAGAAGAACTCCCCATCCTTTGCCATAACCACGGCGTCGCATCCGGCGGCCAGCATGGCAAACGCACCGGCACAGGTGCCGGCTACCCAGGCAATCTGGGGCACTACGCCGGACAAATTATTGGCGCCCAGCAGCAGATCGCTGTAGGCGTTGAGCATTTCCCCGGCCTCACCCACGGCTGCGCCTTTGGAATCCAGCACCGCCACCAACGGGGCGCCGGTTTTGGCAGCCAGCTCATACAGCCGGCGAATTTTGCGGGCGTTTGCAGCGGTTAAGGCTCCTCCCTCTGCGTCCGGTTCCTGTGCATAGGCATACACCAGCGCCTGGTTGACCATACCGTAGCCAGTCACCACGCCGGTACCGCCAAACGCATCCAGCTCCACAAAGCTGTCGGCATCAAACAAGGCATTCAGCCGTTTTCTGGCTGTTCCCTGTTTGGCTTTTTGCTGCAATGCGGCAAGCTGTTCTAACTTGCTAACAGGATTCATGTGTTAACTCCTCCGTTCCTTGCAGGATGAAATCTTGTCCATTTCCCCAAAAGAGGAAGCCAGGACGTAAAATTTTCCACTATTATTATACACAAATCCCCCCAAGTACACAAGAGCGAAGGGGAAAGTTTTTTCAAAAATCAAAAGGTGTCTTTTACAAAACATCAAGGCCTTCGTTTTTTCCGTTTTCTTCGCACCGAATCCCCGAAGCTGCCTAATTTTTTACCCAAAGCAAAGTATTCCCCGTGGGCATAGGCCAAAAGCCCGGCCCTGGACAAATCCAGCTTTCCCGCATCATCCAGCAGGGAATCCTCCACATTCACCCGCACAATCTCAGCGGTAAACATATGGTGTGTCCCCAAAGGGACGATGTCCCGCACCCTGCATTCCAGGCTCACCGGGCTCTGTTCAATCATCGGGGCTTCCACCTCCTGCCCGAGGACGGGGGTCAATCCGCAGTGGGAAAACTTCTCCACCTGCCGCCCGCTGCGGCAGCCGCAAAAGTCCACCGCCTTTACCAAAGCGGCAGTGGGAAGATTGATGCAAAAGCATCTGCTCTTTTGGATCAGCTCATAAGAATACCGTTCCGGGCGCAGGGAGATGTAAGTCATGGGCGGGCGAGTGTTCAACACCCCCGTCCAGGCCACGGTAAGGACATTGGGGGCCTCCATACTGCCGCAGCTTACCAATACCGGCGGCACCGGCGCCAGCAGCACGCTTCCCTTCCAGGATTGTTTCAAGCAAATTCCTCCTTCCGGCGAAAAAAGGGCAGAAAAAAAGAAGCTGCTGGGCAGCCTCTCGTTTTCTCTTCCCCATCAGTTGGCTCTGGTCACTTTGCCGGAGCGCAGGCAGCGGGTGCAGGCGTATACATGGCAGGGTTTGCCGTCCACCACAGCCTTCACACGCTTTACGTTGGGCTTCCAAGTGCGGTTTGCACGGCGGTGGGAGTGGGAAACCTTGATCCCGAAAGCCACGCCTTTTCCACAGAAATCACATTTTGCCATTTTTTGCACCTCCTGTACACAGGTAAAAGGAGCGGGTCAGCTCCTGCTTGTCTGACTAACAACGGCCATTATAACAGATTCCCGGAAAAAATGCAAGCCTTTTTTTCGAAAAGGGAAGCTGCTCAGCATCCTCCTTTGGCGATCCTCAAGAAAGGCAAAACCCGGCCTGCAAAAGCCGACCGGGTATCACATTGCAATTAAGCGGCTTGGGAAGCGGTGTCCTCCGTTTGGGAAACCACAGCTTCGCCGGTGGCGCCGTCACGAATGGTAATGGAAGTAATCACCGGCTGCTGGTCTGCGGGAAGGACGCCGTTGCTGTCGGCATCGTAATCCCCGGAGCAGATGGCATCCACAACATCCATCCCCTGGGTGACATAGCCGAAGCAGGCATACTGGCCGTCCAAATAGGTGGAATCCTCATGAACGATGAAGAATTGGGAAGAAGCGCTGTTATAATCCTGGGAACGAGCCATGGAGATGGCGCCCCTGGTGTGAGAAAGGTTATTTTCAAAGCCGTTGTCAGAGAATTCCCCGGTGATGGTGGTGTCGCTGCCGCCGGTGCCGTCCCCTTCCGGGTCGCCGCCCTGCATCATGAAGCCGTCAATAATCCGGTGGAAGGTCAACCCATCGTAAAAGCCGCTTTCCGCCAGGTTGACGAAATTCTCCACCGTTTCCGGCGCAGCCTCGGCATCCAGCGCCACGGTGATGGTGCCGTAATCTTGAATTTCAATGTCTGCATAGTAGCTGACGTTTTCCACCTGGGAAACGGAATCATCCGAAGAAGAGCCGGAGCCGGAATTTCCCAGCAGCACCGCCACCACCACAATCAGGCCGATGACCACCACCCCGGCCACAACGGCAAGGATGATTTTTTTCTTCTGATCCTTTTTTCGAAGCGCCAGGGAAAGGCTGTCGATCCGCCCCAGCACAGCACGGTGGGCGGTGTCCGGCAGGATGGAAAGTTCCTTCTGGGCTTTCAGCTCATCGTGGAATTCCTCCACCGTCAAACGGAAGGGGATCTTCTTTTTGGCTGAAATGGCGCTGCACAACTGATCCAGCAGCGCCTCTTCCTCCTCCAGCGCCCGGTCCACCGTTTCCTTTTTGATCTCCAGCAGGCTGGACAAGCGCTTGCTGTCGTACCCGCAGACAGCGTGAAGCACATAGAGGAAACGAAGCAGCTCCGGAAGGCTGTGCAACAGCATTTCCCACGGATCCCCTTCTAAAAACAGTTTTTGATCGGAAAGCATGGCCGAAAAGCTGCTGTTCTCCGGGATTTGAAATACCCTGGGATTTTTCTTTTTGGTTTTATTGATGCAGTAGGAAATGGTTTTGGCCTGGGCACGCTTGAAAAACGCCTCCTCCGAAGCGATTTCCCCGGCCAGCAGGCTGTCCCACAAATTCTGATAAATGGGAGCAATGGCGCCGGCAGCCGTCCTTTCACTGTCCAGCAGCAGGCGGCAGAGAAACATCACCTCTGTTTTGGTGGAGTTGTACAGGGCTTCCATCTCCTTGCGGCGGCCCTTTTTGACCAATTCTATGGTAGTTGACATCGCTTCACCGATTCCCTTCTTTTATGTAATCCGGCGCCGGCAGCCCGGCAGGGCAGATCTCTCCCACAGAAAAAATGGGGGATTTTTCCAAAGCGCCGCTTGCTTAGTATAAACCCCAATGGAAAAATAGAGCTAAAAGAAATATGAACAAAATGTGAACTTTCCAAAAAGGCCCCTATTTTCCCTTTTCCGGCCCAAAAGCCGGCCTGAAAAGATCTCTGAACAGAATCTAAACTCTGAGGATCAAGTCTTGTTTTTTCTTTTTGCAGCCGTTATAATGAAACATAGATTATCTTCTCCGGAATAATCTGGAAAAAACAGTTCACCCTAACACCGTAACAGAAAGGGAGATTCTATTTTGCTCAGTGCTCTTTTCAGCGGCAGCCTGATCACCATCCTCTACACCTTTTTGGCTCTGGCTATTGTGTTATTTACCGGCATTCCCTTCCACGAATTTGCCCATGGCTGGACGGCGGAACGATTCGGGGATCGAACCGCCCGGCTTTCCGGCCGGATGACCGTCAACCCCTTCGCCCACTTTGACGCCTTCGGCACGTTGATGCTGTTTTTAGTGGGGATTGGCTTTGCCAAACCGGTACCCATCAACCCCAACAACTTCAAAGGAAATAAAAAGGTGGGCATTGCCGTTACCGCTCTGGCGGGGCCGCTGTCCAATCTGATCATCGCCTTTTTGTTTGTGGTGCTGGGGCAGTTAACCGCCCTGCTGGCCAATGTGCTGTACCCGGTAAACCAGGACTTTTTTGTGATCTGCATTCTGGTGCTGCGCCTGGCGGCCCAGGTGAATGTGGGGCTGGCTATTTTCAACCTGATCCCCCTGCCCCCCCTGGACGGCTGGCGGATTCTGGGGCTGGTGCTCCCGGCCAAATGGCAGTTTTTTGCCATGAAGTATCAGCAATACATTATGCTTTTGCTGTTTGTGCTGCTGGCCGCCAATGTCCTCTCCACCCCATTGGGGATCGCCCAGCGGTGGGTGCTGAACCTGTTTATTGACATCACATCGCCGATTGCCACCGGCTTCGGATTATTGGTGTAAGCTATGAGCGAGCCGTTACAGTTTAAAATCGAAGTCTTTGAAGGGCCTTTGGAGCTGCTGCTCCATCTCATCAGCAAGCACAAGCTGAACATCAACGACATCCCCATCGCCCAGCTGCTGGAGCAATATCTGGACTACCTTGCCCAGATGCAGAGCATGGATCTGGAAGTCACCAGTGAGTTTCTGGCCATGGCCGCCCACCTGGTGTATATCAAAACGGTATCCCTGCTGCCCAGGCATGAAGAAGCGGAGGAGTTGAAAAAACAGCTCCAGGGCCAGCTTTTACAGTATGACCTGTGCCAGCGCATTGCCCGGCAGATGGGGACAAAGTACCAGGGAAATGCGGTGTTTGTCCGCTCCCCTCTGCCCATTCCGGTGGACACCGTGTACCGCAGAAGGCATGATCCGCAAGTGCTGCTGGACGCTTATTTGGACAGCGCCGGAAAAGCCAGGCGGCGGCTGCCGCCGCCCAAAACGGCGTTCAGCGGCATTGTCAGCAAGCGGATGGTCAGCGTTTCCAGCCGGATCATCTATGTCATGCGGCGGCTGTATCAGGACGGACAGCTCCCTTATCGGGAATTGTTTGCGCCCTGCGACCGCAGCGAATTGGTGGCCACTTTTCTGGCCATGCTGGAGCTGATCAAATCCCGGCGGATTACCGTCAGCGACGACAACACTATGGTATATTTTAATCGAACTCACTTTACCGGGGAAGATTCCCCAGCCGAAGATGCCGGCGGAAAGGAAGGATAAATGGATCATACTGTTCTGCTTTCCCAACTGGAAGCGGTGCTGTTCGCCGCCGGGGAGCCCCTTCCCACCGCCAAATTAGCCCAGGCTTTGCAGATCGAGGAAGAAAAGCTGGACGCTCTGCTGGAGGAATACGGCCATACGCTGGAACAGCCCCAGCACGGCTTCCGTCTGATTCATTTGGATGACTGCGTGCAGCTCACCACCAAGCGGGAACACGAAGGGGTGGTGAAGGAAGCGCTGCAGCTTCGGAAAAATGCGCCTTTAAGCAATGCGGCGTTAGAAGTGCTGGCCATTGTATCCTATAACCAGCCGGTGACCAAAAGTTTTGTGGAACAGGTGCGGGGGGTGGATTCCTCCTCCATCGTAAATGCACTGACGGAAAAAGAACTTTTGGAGGAAGCCGGGCGTTTGGATGTGCCCGGCCGCCCCATCCTTTATCAGACCACCCCCAATTTTCTCCGCTGTTTCGGGTTGAGCAGCCTGGAGGAGCTGCCCAAGCTGCCGGACGAAAGCGGACAACTCAAGATGGACGACGTCATCGCCACGGAAACGGCGGAGGAAGTGTCCGGCCAAGAGGAGTGAAGACGGTTTGCTTGCCCTGTGGATTATTTTAGTGGTACTGGCGGTTTTAGCGCTGATATGCTGCCTCAGCGCCGTAATCTATGTGGACATCGGGGAAAGCACCCGCATCCAGGCGGGGATTGCCGGGCTGCGTTTTACCCTGGTGGATACCCGGGAGGAAAGCCCCCGGCAAAAGGTAAAAGCCCTCAAGCGCCAGCAAAAGCAGCAAGCCAAGCAGGCGGAAAAAGAGGCAAAAAAGAAGGAAAAAGCCAGGAAAAAGCAGGCCAAGGCGCAAAAAAAGAAAGGGGAAGCATCCCGGGCGAAGGGCCGCTCTTCCGCCCAAACCGGTTCTGCTTCCAAAGCAGGAAGCAGTTCGAAGCAGTCAAAAGCAGCCTCCAAACAGCAGGAGAAGGAGGATGGCTTTACCGCCACCGTAAAGGAGATCATCGCCCTGATCCGCCGCTGTTTTCCCAACGCCAAATATTTGCTGCGGCACCTGCGGTTTCGCCGGGTGGTGATCGCTGTTAACGTAGGCGCAGAAGATGCCCACACCACCGCCATCCGCTATGGACAGGTCCAGGCCGGCGTAAACACCACCCTGGGTTTGCTGGCGGGATACGGCGCCGACATTAAGCTTCAGGCGGTGTGCATCAAGCCGGATTTTATCACCGGGGAGTTCCGGCAATGGATTTCCTTCCGGGTGAAGCTGCGGCTGGGCGTGATAATTGTAGGAGCCGTGGGAATACTAGGAAAGGTCATCGGGTATTTTCTGGCAGACAGCCGCCCGGACAGCCCGCCTTCCCATCCTTCCAACCCACAACCACAAACCAAAAAAACTTCAGCCGGGCAGGCTGTGAAAGAGAATGCGAGGTAGAAAACTATGAGCGAACATCCGATTCAGGGCCTGATGGGCACCACGATGGAAAAGATTCGGGACATGGTGGACGTAAACACCATCATCGGCGACCCCATCGTCACCCAGGACGGCACCACCATCATCCCGGTGAGCAAGGTGAGTTTTGGCTTTGCCAGCGGCGGCAGCGACATCCCCTCCAAAGTTCCCAAAGAGGTATTCGGCGGCGGCAGCGGCGCCGGCGTCTCCATCCAGCCTCTGGGCTTTCTGGTGGTGCACCAGGGCGATGTGCGGCTGTTGGAGATGAACGGCCCCGGCGATTCCATGGGCAAGGCCCTGGGGCTGGTGCCGGATGTGATCAGCAAGATCAGCGACCTGTTCAAAAAGGATAAGGACGCCGAAGAAACCAAAGTAAAGGAAACGGCTGAGGCGGACTGATGCGCTAAAATACAAACAGCGAGGAAAGAAAACACACTCTTTCCTCGCTGTTTTTTGTGTTTGGTTCGGTGAAGATGATTTGGGGCGCAAAGGGATTTTCGTCCATCCCGGTGACTGCCGGCGGGAAAACCCGGTTGTTTTACGGCCGCTTCACCGCCATGCGGATGGCACGGAGTTCTTCCGGCGTCAATTCCCGCACATCCCCCGGCTTCAGCATTCCCAGCCGCAGGGGGCCGATGGAAGTACGTTTCAGCCGGGCCACTTCCAGCCCCACGGCCTCGCACATCTTTCGCACCTGCCGGTTGCGGCCTTCATGAATCACCAATTCCAGCACCGAACGTTCCGTCTGGCGCACCAGCACCCGTGCCTGGGCAGGAGCCGTTTTGCGTCCGTCAATGATCACGCCTTCACAGAGCTTGACCAGCTGCTCCTCCTGAATGGCCCCCCGGACGGTGATCCGGTAGCACTTATTGACCTGACGGCTGGGATGGGCCATATCGTTGGCAAAATCCCCGTCGCTGGTAAAGAGCAGCAGGCCTTCGGTGTTGCGGTCCAAGCGGCCCACGGGAAACACCCGCACCTCCGTTTCCGGCAGCAGTTCGGTAACGCACCTCCGGCCACGATCGTCGCTCATGGAGGTAAGATAGCCCCGAGGCTTATTCATCATCAGGTAAAGATGATGCTTTTTGCGCTGATAGTAGAGCTGTTCCCCATCAATGGTGACCAGATCCCGGGTGGGATCAATTTTCATGCCAATGTGGGCGGGATGGCCGTTGACCTTCACCCGGCCCTGCTGGATCAGGGTTTCGGCGTGCCGCCGGGAACAATAGCCGGTATCGGCAATGACCTTTTGAATACGAACCGGTTCCATAAACTTTTCTTTCCTCAAACTTTCTTTATTTCAGTTACCGCAGCCCCAGCCAGGAGAGAAACTGATCCCACCAGCTTTCCTGCTTGGGGGGTTCTTCCGTATACTGCGCCTGTTGGCATTCCTGTGCGGCCAGCAACGGGGCCTGCGCCAATTTTCGGCCGTTTAAATAATATTCAATCCGGCCCACTTCCTCCCCCACCGCTACCGGCGCATAGAGAAAGGGGTCTGCGTACACCCGCTGTTCCACCTGGGAAAGCTGCTCCGGCAGGATGCCCCGCCAAAGTTCTTCCCCCGGCACAGCGGTTATTGCGGCGTTGTTGCCGCCGGTTACCTTCAGTGTAACATTCTCCCCGGCCGTTGTCAACTGCACCGGTTCCACCTGAGAAAAACCATAGTTGAGCAGCTCGGTGTGGTCCGCCCAATCATTGGGGTCGTGGAGGGTGACGGCGATCAAAGTCACCCCGTCCTGCCTGGCGGCGCTGACCAAACAGCGCCCCGCCTCATCGGTAAAACCGGTTTTCACCCCAATGCAGTCGGGATAAGCGGAGAGCAGCTTGTTGGTGTTTGTATAGGTGCGCTGCTGGCCGTTAACCGTGGCGGTGATGGTGGAACTGGAACAGATTTGAGCAAACAACTCATTGTCCAAAGCCGCCGCCGCCAATTTGGCCAGATCGGCGGCGGTGGTATAGTGTTCGTCGTGGTGCAGGCCGGAAGGGGTGACAAAGTGGCTGTTGCTCAGGCCAAGCTCCCGGGCTTTCTGATTCATCAACTGGGCAAACCCTTCCAGGCTGCCGGCAATCCGAACGGCGGCAGCATTGGCGGCGTCGTTGCCGGAAACGCTGAGCATCCCTTTGGCCAGATCCAGCAAACTGACGGTGGCGCCTTCGGTAAGGCCCATGGAGCTGCCTTCCACCCGAATGGCCTGGCTGTCTACGGTAAACACCTCATCCAAATTGGGCTGTTCCAATGTAATCAGCGCCGTCATAATCTTGGTGGTGCTGGCCATGGGAAGCTGCTGGGTTTCGTTTTGGGCGTACAAAAACTCTCCGGAATCCGGGTTATATACTACAGCGGCGGTGGCGCTGGTGGAGGGCTGGGCGCCCACGGTGACCCAGCAAAACGGCAGCATGAAACACAACGCCGTCAAAAAAGCAACGCACTTTTTCACACAAGTCCTCTCCTTTCAAAGAAAAGGTATGCAGACCGGGTGGAAAAGATGTAAGCCGGCTCTGGTAATTTCCCGGAAGATGTGATATAATGATTGGCAAAGCCAATCAGTCAGCCTGTCGAAACCGTCCGATGGCGCAGAAACCCTCTCCACCTCACTGCGTTCGGCACCTAAACATGGCTTTGCCATGTTGCCCATAGGGAGAGGCATTAACAGAAAATCTTTTTTCCTGCAAAAAAGTGTGGTTATATGAAACAATTTAACCAGTGGCTCCCCCATGGGGGAGCTGGCCGGGCTCAAAGAGACCGGACTGAGAGGGTAAAATATATGGCAAAGAAAGGTTTTTCTACAACCTAAATGATTGGCAAAGCCAATTTCCATCGCAGGAAACAGGCAACATCCTGCGGGATAGGAGGAGTCCATGAAGAAAAAACGACTGCCACGGCGTCCTTATGTGCAGCTTTGGGAATCCCCGTATCATGGAAGCTGGATGGACGTTTTAATGGAAGAAGCCACCCAGCCCCAGGAAGAGGAGGAAGAAGCCAACTGGAGCAACACCGAACGTTATCAGCCCCGGAAGGTGCACCCCTTTGATCCCACCCGTTATTTCCTGCAATAAAAACCAGGTGAGTTTATGGCAACGATTCAGCAGATTCACGACCGCATTTTTTACGACCAGGATCTGTTTCTGGAATATATGGAGGCGGTCTCCAACGGCCGGGAAACGGAATTCTTCCTTCAGCAGGGATGTTCCGTAACCCCGCAGGAATTGGAAGAATATCACCAAATGCGGCGGGTGCAGCCCGGGTATCATCCCGCTGTCAAGCCCCTTTTGGAATGTCCGCCCTTTTCGGAAAAAGATTTTTTTGCCAGCCTACCTTCCAATCCCCATGAAGGTCGGCAGCCCGGAGACCAGCGCAAGACCCTACGCTTTATCGAGTGAACAAAATCATAATGCAGTAAAAAGTACGTTCCTGTGATTTCAAGGAACGTACTTTTCATTATGCCAGTTTCTTTGCCAGCATCAATTCATAAGGTTCCGGCGGCAGCAGAAAGCCGCCGATGTCCCGATAGCCGAGACGGCGGTAAAAATGCTGACTGCATTCTTCTGCCTGGGTGGAGGTCAGTAAAACAGAAAAGCCCTCTTTCTTCATAGCTTCTTCCCAATGCTGATGCAGGGCCCTTCCCCAACCCAAATTGCGGTATTCCTCTTTTACATATAAGAGGTTCAAAAAGGGAGTGTTGTCCCAAAATAGATTATAGCGCAGCCATCCAACCAAAGCGCCATTGTCCACGCCAACCAGCACTCGCCGAAGCCGGATTGCCCGGCGAAGCTCTTGCTCCGGCAGATGATGATCCCGTTTGCAAAGTTCCGGCCAGTCTTCCCAATCAGCCCACCGGATGGTCATTGCCGATCCTCCAAAGGCTTGGGATCCAGCCCTTTCTGGGCAGGAATCCGGCCCAGAATTTCCAGCCAGCCGATGCTGTCCCGAATGGTGGCTTCCAAAGAGCGGGGGTGATAGCACAGCTCTAATTCCGCTTTGCGGTGGGAAAAAGACCCATTGCCGGAAACGGTGTAGAGGGAGTAAGAGGTGTACAAAGGCGGCTGCCGGCGAATTTTATAATAAACTTCCGAAAGGCCGGCGGTTGCCCGGGCAAACCACATGGGCAGGAAGGTGCGAATGGGCTTGCGACCGGTGACTTTGCTGCAATAACCCAGCACCTGTTCCAGGGTATAATATTGATTGGTGAGGAAGTAGCACTCCCCCGGTTTTCCCAAACGGCAGCAGGCCAAAACGCCATCCGCCACATCCCGAACGTCCACAAAATCGTAGCCGCCCCGCACCCCGGCGGTAAGGCTTCCTTTACAATAATCAATAATCAACTGGGTCAGATGGCCGTGGCCGGGATCAAAGGGCCCTAAAATCCCGGAAGGATGGACCACGCTGGCATTCAGCCCCTTTTTGGCGGCACGGAGTACCAGTGCGGTGGCGGCGGCCTTGGTTTTGGCATACAGGCCCACCACGTTATGATAATCAAACTGCTTGATCTCGGTCATGGTTTGTCCCCTGGGCAGTTCCGGCACGGCATGAACCGAGCTGACATACACCAATTTGTCCGCCCGATACCGGCGGCAGAGGTTCACCACATTGGCAGTGCCACGCACATTTACCTGATGAACCTTCGGGTCATAATGGCTGGAAATAGAGACGATGCCCGCAGCATGGATTACCACCAACCGCACCCCAGCCCCATGGCGAAAATAGGGGGCTATGGATTCCGGGTTGGTGACATCTCCGTAGCAAAGCTCTGCCTGTTTGGGAAGAAAAGAGATATTTTTCTCCCCCGGCAGTACCAAAGCCCGCACCTGTTCTCCCCGAGCACAAAGTTTTCGCACCAATACGCCGCCCAAATGCCCAGCAGCGCCGGTAACCAGATAGATGGTTTTCATATAGCGACACCTCGATTTTTCAGACAGGAGCGTTCTCTTTCAAGCGGCTGTCTGTTCTTAATTTCAGTATAGCACCAAAGAAAACCGGGAACAAGGGCATGAGATAATTGTTTTCCGTTCCCTCATAAATTCTTCATAATGCCAAAAACCTTCCGCCGGAAAAGCCGGGGAAGGTTTTGAATTTGATTAAGGCTTTAAGGGGCCATAGTAATAAGAGGCGGTTGCGCCGCCGTCGATGAGAAAATCAGCGCCGGTGATAAAAGCGCCCTTATCGCTCATCAACAGTTCCGCCACATTGGCCACCTCATCGGCCGTGCCGGGACGTCCCGCCGGGCATTTGGCAAACATATTTTTATAAAAATCTCCTCGAGGCCCGTTGAATTCATCGATGGCCAATGGGGTGACGATAATACCCGGAGAGATCGAGTTGATCCGGGCGCCTTTTTCGCCCCATTTTACCGATTCCGCCATCACCCGCTTTTCATTGCAGCGCTTCGCCAACTGATAGGCATGCAGGGTATCCCGGATGTTTTCCGGCTGAAGAAGGGGCAGCTTCAGCAGCTCTTCCGTGGGGGTGCAGGCAAGCTGCTCGTCCTCCCAAGGCGTCAGCGCCGGCATCCGGTGCCCGGACTGGCTGGAGATGGTTACCCCAACGCCTCCGGGAGCAATGACCTTCCCCACCTCTTCCAGCAGCACAGCGGTGCCATAAAGATCCACCTTCAAAATCGCTTCCACCGGGGCCTGGCTGGGGGAAACTCCCGCAGCATTGACCAGCATGGTAATCTCGCCGTATTGCTGCGCCTGGGCAATCAGCCCCCGAATGGATTCCCGGGACGAAAGATCCATTTCCAAAGCCAGGGTGTCGAATCCGGCCTGGTTCATGATGTTAGAAATGTTCTGAGCGTTTTCCGGCTTTTTGTCGCCGATGACGATCTTCATGCCATACCCCATCCGGCGGGCAATGGCCATACCGATCTGTCCGGCGCCGGTTAAAATCATTACTTTTTTCACAATAATCTCTCCTTCTGCATCTGCAGTGATCACCATTGCTTTCCCACTGTCACGCCGTTATAGGAAGCATGGCCGGAAAATACCCTTTCCCAAAGTGCCCTGTTTTCTGCCTTGGCCCTTTCTGCGGCACTGCCAAACTTCCGGCAGGGCGGCGGCTCACCCATCGAATTGAACGGCGCAGTCTTTCAGGCGGGTGATCACATCAATCTGCTGGGGGCAGGCCCGCTCACATTGACCGCAGGCAATGCAATCGGAAGCGGTGCTGCCCGGCCGAACCGCCTGGGCATAGGCCGCTTTTCCTTCCTCCAGTTGCCCCCAAAGAATCTGCTTGTTCCGGGCGGCAAAAATCTCCGGAATGGGGATCTGTTTGGGACATCCTGCGGTGCAGTAATGGCAAGCGGTGCAGGGAATGGATTTGATCCCGTTGATGATTTCCTGGGCCTTTTGGATGACCAACCGTTCCTTTTCATCCAGCGGCTTAAATTCCTTCATGTAGGAGAGGTTGTCCTCCATCTGCTCCAGGTTGGACATGCCGGAAAGCACGGTAATGATGCCGTCTAAGGAAGCCGCATACCGAATGGCCCAGGACGCAAAAGAGGCGTCGGGATCGGCAGCAAGGAACGCTTCCTGCACCGCTTTGGGGGGCGTAGCCAGCGCCCCGCCCTTCACCGGTTCCATCACCACAATGGACTTGCCGTGCCGGCGGGCCACTTCGTAATTGGCACGGGCAGTAACATTGGGATTTTCCCAGTCGGCATAGTTCAGCTGAAGCTGTACAAACTCCGCATCGGGGTGCTCGGTCAGCAGTTGGTCCAGCAGTTCCGGCCCGGCATGAAACGAAAAGCCCCAGTGCTTGATCAATCCCTTTTGCTGTTGCTCCTTGACAAAGTCCCATATATGGTATTTGTCATAGGAGGTATAGTTCCCCGCCTGAAGGGCGTGGAGCAGGTAATAATCGAAATACCCCGCTCCGGTGCGTTCCAGGCTGGTATAAAACTGCTGTTTGGCGGTCTGCTCGTTGTGGGCGCCCATCCAGGCGCAAAGCTTGGTTGCCAGGGTGAAGCTCTCTCTGGGATACCGGTCCACCAACGCCGCCTTGGCCGCCCGTTCGGAATCTCCGCCGTCGTAAACATAGGCGGTATCGAAATAGGTCTGCCCCGCCGCCATAAATCGATCCACCATTTGCTTGGTTTGCTCCAAATCAATTGTTCCGTTTTTCCCCTTGGGAAGCCGCATTAAGCCAAAGCCCAGTTTCGGGGTGTTTTCGCCAAAATACCCTTCCATTGCAAACTCCTCCTGATTTTTTGGTTTTTGATGGAACTATCTATCCACCGTATGTTTTAGAAGCCGCTGGTCAGCCCAGTTTTTTTACCCAGGCCTCCACCTGTTTTTGAGAAGAAGCCGCCTCTGCGCCATGGATGGAAAGGCCGCTTTCCACAACAGCCCCCGGGCAGATTTTTTTCAGGTCCCGCTGGCTGACGCCCATACCGCTGCCCTCGTTGGTGCAGAAAGGCAGAATGCGCTTGCCGGACAGATCATAGTGTTCCAAAAAGGAAAACATCGCCATGGGCATGGTGCCCCACCAGTTGGGATACCCCACATAGATGGTATCGTACCCGTCCAGGTTATCCAAATAATGCTTGAGTTCCGGCCGGGCATTTTGCTGTAACTGTGCTTTTGCCTCTTCGGTGCAGAGGTAATAATCTTCGGCATAGGGTTTGACGGTATCCACCTCAAACAGGTCGCCGCCGGTAAGACGGGCAATCATTTCCGCCACAATCTCGGTATTGCCTTTGGAGAGATGTTTAATGCTGCCGTTCCAATAATTTTCTCCCTTGCGGGAATAATACACGATCAAAACTTTGTTCATGGGAGATCCCTCCTATATTTTTCTATCTTATATTATACTCCGATCCAAAGCCGGTGCAATTCCATTTTCGGATCAAGTTCATAAGTTTTACTTATCAGAAAAAGCTGCCAAGGCAAAAGCCCGGTGCGGATAAGGCAGTAAAAAGTAGCGAAAATGGTGTAACCCGATATGTGGCGGGTTACACCGTTTTCTTTTTATGCAGTGAGCTGTTTTGGAAGCAGTGATGCGTTTCGTATCTGTTCCGTCATCTTCCGGATTTCCTGCTCGTCAGGAAGGCTCACCATTCCCACCGCCGTGAAATAGATGTCAACCTTCACCGATTTTCGAGCGTGCTTCTTTTCTGGATTGTGTACCTCAATGCGACGAATCAGCTTGTTGACGATTGTCGGCGTCAGTTCTTTCATGTCAGTAAACTCCCGCAACCCCTGCAAAAGCAGGCGCATATCCACCGATTTCTGCTCCATTTCGGATAGCTGCTTTTCTTCCTCTTTGACCTTTTCCAGCAGTTCTTTCTGCTCGGATTCATACTCCGCCGCCATCCTTGCATAGCGTTCGTCCGACAGCTTCCCAATCACATTGTCCACGTAAATCCGGCTGAACAGCTTGTCCAAATCGGCAATCCGCTTTCTGCTGCTTTCAATGGAAAGCTTCAATTCCTGTTGCCGTTTTTTCTGGAATTCCCCGCATTTCTGCTTCTGCATATAGAGGAATACCGACTCGTAACAGCGCACAAAATCCGCCAAACCCGCAACCGCTTCCTTCACAATCATTTCTAGGACCACATCCCGGATAAAATGAATCGTACAGCTTCCTCTGCCGTCCTTGTAGTTGGCGCAGCGGAAAAACTCCTGGTTGCGTTTGAGCGATTTGGCAGCGCAGAAGTGCAGCTTTGATTTACAGTCGGCACAGAATACCAACCCAGAAAACAGACTTTTCCGATTTGTCTTTGTCGGTCTGCGTTTGTTCTTCCTGAGTTCCTGCACCCTCAGCCATACATTCTCGTCAATGATTGCCTCCTGCGTGTTGGGAATGATCTGATATTCCTCTTTTGGATTCTCAATCACCTTATGCACCTTGTAGCTGACCGTAGAAGATTTCCCGTTTACCGTACAGCCCGTGTACTGCCTGTTGTCCAGAATATACTCTACTGTGCTTTCACACCAGCCATAGATATTTGCCGAAACAGGGTTGCTCGTCTTTCTTCCTACAGAATGAAAGTAGGCGGTGGGAACGAGAATTTTTTCCCGTTCCAGCTGCTTTGCGATCTGTGTCGGACCTCTTCCGGCAAGGCAGAGAGCAAATATTTTTCTCACCACCTGCGCCGCAGGCTCGTCGATATACCACTGTTCTTTGTCTCCTTCGATCTTCTTGTATCCGTAGGCGACAGTAGAAGCAACCCGCCTGCCCTGTGAGGCTTTCAGCTCATTGACCGCACGGATTTTCTTGCTGGTCTGCGCCGCATACCACTCGTTGAAGATGCTGTAAAAGGGTAGCATTTCCATTCCTTCGCCGGTTGTGGAATTGATATTTTCCTGTATGGCGATAAAGGTAATGCCAAGAGATGGATAGACCACCTGCGTCAGCCTGCCCATCTCAACCTGCTCACGGCCGAAGCGGGATACATCCTTTACGATGATCGTCCCGACCTCTCCGTTCTCCGCCATTCTCTGCATCCGCTGAAAATCCGGTCTTTGAAAAGTCGTCCCGGAAATACCGTCGTCTACAAAGAAAACTGGGTGCAGATACCCATGCTTTTTAGCGTAGTCCAGTAAAATCTGTTTTTGATTGGTAATGGAGTTCGACTCCATGTCCTTCTTGTCATCGTCCACCGACAGGCGGCAGTAAAGGGCGGTGATCTTTTCTTTTTCCTGCCCGTTTGATTTGTTTTGCGTTGTCATTGATTCTT
>CASDQY010000092.1 GCA_949282975.1 uncultured Oscillospiraceae bacterium
AACACCACCCGGGTGCCCACCTCCCGTGCAAAGCCCATCTCGTGGGTGACCACCACCATGGTCATGCCGGAATCCGCCAGCTCCTTCATCAGGTCCAGCACTTCCCCCACCATTTCCGGGTCCAGGGCGGAGGTGGGTTCGTCAAACAGCATCACCTTGGGGTCCATGGCCAGGGAGCGGACAATGGCGATCCGCTGTTTCTGTCCGCCGGACAGCTGGGAGGGGTAGGCGTCCGCCTTGTCCTTTAATCCGATCCGGTCCAGCAGCTGGAGGGCTCGTTCTTTGGCCTGTTCCTTGCTCATGATCTTCAGCTGCACCGGGGCAAGGGTGATGTTTCCCAGCACCGTCTTGTTGTTGAACAGATTGAAGTGCTGGAACACCATGCCCATGTGCCGGCGCACCTGGTTGATGTCGGTTTTCTTATCGGTGATGCACTGATCCTCGAACCAGATTTCCCCGCTGGTGGGGGTTTCCATCAGGTTCAGACAGCGCAGAAAGGTGCTCTTACCGGAACCGGAGGGGCCGATGACTACCACCTTTTCCCCTTTTTCAATGTTGATGTCAATGCCGTCCAGCACATTCAAGGAGCCAAAGCTCTTTTTAAGCCCCGATACTCTTATCACTCTTCCTCAGACTCCTTTCCATCAAACGGACCAGCAGGCTGATGATCAGCACCAGCGCAATGTAAATCAGCGCCATCACCAGATAGGGCACCATGAATTCATAACTGTTGCTGCCGATGTAGTTGAACGCCACATACAGGTCGGTGGCGCCCACAAAGCTCACCACCGAAGTTTCCTTGATCAGGCTGATAAACTCGTTGCCGATGGTGGGGAGCACGTTTTTCACCGCCTGGGGAATGATAATCAGCCGCATGGTGGCCCAATAGCCCAGGCCGATGGACCGGCCGCCTTCCATCTGCCCGCTGTCCACCGACAGAATGCCGCCCCGCATAATCTCGGAAACGTAGGCGCCGGAGTTCATGCCGAACACCACCACCGAAACCATCACCGGGTCCAGCCGTAAACCTAAAATGGGCAGCAGCACATAGTAAAATACCAGCAGCTGTACCACCATGGGCGTGCCCCGGAACAGAGCCACATAAAAGCTGCACAGGCCGTTGAAGAATTTTACCACGATGTTGGTTTTGGGGAGTACCCGCACCATTGCGATAATAATGCCGATGATCACACCAATGATCAAACCTGATACAGCGATGATCAAGGTGTTTTGCAGCCCCTGAAGGACGGAATCCATGCCGCCCCGGTTGAAAAACACATCCAGGAACTGGTCTATCTTTCTGCCAAAGTCACCCATTTCCACCCATCCTTTGCTCGGTTACAAAACAATAGCCCCACCGGAAAAAGGTGAGGTTATTGCCTGCGTTCAAACTGTGATTACGCCACTGCATTGATGGCTTCGGTGATCTTTTCCGCCGGAGCGATATCCACCATCACATAATTGATATTGCCGTTCATCAGATCCTGCACTGCCAGGGAAGCATTCTGATAGCCACGGCTTTGGGCGGTCAGGCCCGCAAAGCCCAGGCCTTCGTCGCCGTCCACATAGAACTGGCCGGTGGTGCCGGTCTGGCAGCCGATGGTCACGTCAGAGCCAAAGCCCTGAAGAATGGCTTCCACTTCTTCCGCCGTGGTGCATTCGTCAAAGGTAGTGTCGTCCCCCCGGGCAATCAGCACCTGGGAAGCGTTGTAGTAGCTGTCGCTAAACTGTACATACTCTTCCCGGGTGGGGGAAACGGTCAGGCCGGCCATGGCAATGTCGCACTGATGCTGGCCCACAGACAGGCAGACAGCGTCAAAGTTCATGTTCTGGATCACCAGCTCTTTGTCCAGGCGCTCGGCCAGCAACTGAGCCAGCTCCATGTCCACGCCGTAGTACTCATTGCCGGTGCTCAGGGTGTACTCAAAGGGCTCGAAAGCGGCGTTGGTAGCCACCACCAGCTGATCCTTGGAGGTATCCAATTCAGCGGAAACCACGGCTTCCGGGGTGCCGCCTTCGAAATACTTGTTCAGGATTTCTTCCAGGGTGCCGTCGCTCTTGATGTCAGCAATAAAGGCATTGACTTCTTCCAGCAGTTCCGGCTGATCCTTGTCCACGCCGAAGGCGTATTCTTCGTTGGTCAGCGGGATGTTGATCATCTTCACCGCCTGGGTGTTTCCGTCGCCCCCGGTGGTGGTGTTGCTGCTGCATCCGGCCAGCAGGGTGACCGACAGAGCTGCCGCCGCCAAAATGGCTACGATTTTTTTCAATTTTCTCATTTTCCTATCCTCCCGATAGATTTTATGCTCTTCATTTTATCACCTTTCTTGGCGGATTACAAGGGAATTGGAAGAAATTATGAAATCCGGCCCAAAATTTTTCTGTTTTGCTGGGTTCTGTTTGGTTTTTTCCAAAAAAACTGCACAATATTTCTTAACCTTCCTTTTTCCAGCCGCTTACACAAATCAAACATTCCCTTCCCCGAGAAGAAAAGAACCTACGGAAATCAATTTTTAAGAAAGCCCTTGAGATTGATCAAAAACCATCGAATAGAAACGGGGCATTCCCGTTAAGAGCCGGTTCTGTGATTGGCAAATTTATTTTTGTCCCGGTTTGGGCGCAACCGGTTGCCGATGGAAAACAGCCTTCCCCCTTGAGGGGATAAAATCGATGTCCAGGCATCCGGATGAGGTGAACCGATTCCTACAACTTTTCTGCTGAAAAAACCTGTTTGCTTCCACCTCATCAGTCTGGGCTTCGCCCAGCCAGCTTCCCCTCAAGGGGAAGCCTTTCCGCCTGTGATAAAATTTCAAAATTGATTTCTGTGAAAAGGCCAACCGGCACTTGACGAACGCTCCCCAAAGGACTATACTTTAGGTTAATGGCTTATGTCAGAATCCAGCAAAGGAAGGGAGCCCCCAATGGCACGACCCAGAAAATGCAGGCGAGTCTGCACCATGCCGGCCCACGACCGCTTTGGCCCTTTGAGCGAAAGCGGCTCCAAACCGCCGGTGGTGCTCAGCATTGATGAATACGAAACCATCCGGCTGATGGATCTGGAAGGATATACCCAGCAGCAATGCGCCGGACAGATGGGCATTGCCCGAACCACTGTCCAGGGGATTTACGACCAGGCCCGAAAAAAAATCGCCCAGGCCATTGTGGGCGGGCGGCAGCTTTTGATCCGGGGCGGGGACTACTGTCTCTGCCAGCAGCAGCAAAACTTCCCCTGCTGCTGCCACTGCACCCATCACGCCCATCCCAAACCGACTGAGCCGAAATCCGATGAAAAGGAGAACCATAACCATGAGTGAAACCTGTTCCCACCAGTGCGGAGAATGTTCCGCCGACTGCGCCCAGCGCACCGCCCCGGAGGATTTCCGGGAAAAGCCCAATGCCATGAGCAAGATTAAAAAGGTGATTGCTGTGGTCAGCGGCAAGGGCGGCGTAGGCAAAAGCATGGTCACCAGCCTGCTGGCCTGCAAGATGCAGCAGGAAGGCTATCACGCCGGCATTCTGGACGCCGACATCACCGGCCCCAGCATCCCCCAGGCCTTCGGCATCCATCAGCGTGCCCAGGGCACGGAATACGGCATCCTGCCTATTCTCAGCAAAACCGGCATTGATATTATGAGCATCAACCTGCTTTTGGAGCACGACACCGATCCGGTGGTTTGGCGTGGCCCCGTGATTGCCGGAGCAGTCAAACAGTTTTGGACCGATGTGATCTGGAACGATGTGGACTTCCTCTTTGTGGATATGCCTCCCGGCACCGGGGATGTGCCCTTAACGGTGTTCCAGAGCCTGCCGGTGGACGGCATTGTAATCGTCTCTTCCCCTCAGGAACTGGTGGGGATGATTGTGCAGAAGGCAGTGAACATGGCCCAAATGATGAAAATCCCGGTGCTGGCCCTGGTGGAAAATATGTCCTACTATACCTGCCCGGACTGCGGCAAGCGGCTGTCCATCTTTGGGGAAAGCCATGCCGATGAAATTGCGGCCCAGCACCAAATTCCCCTGCTGGCCCGCCTGCCCATCGACCCGGCGGTAGCCGCTGCCGCCGACGCAGGCAAAATTGAAACCATCAACCGGCCGGAACTGGACCAGATCGCCCGGATGCTGGAGGAAATGGTTGCCCAGTCCCCGAAGGAAGCGGCTCCGGCCAAAACGCCGAAAGCGCCGGAAGCCCTGACCATGGCGGTGAGCTATGATCCGGATGGAACCATCTTCCAACACTTCGGCAAGACCCCGGCTTTCATGCTTTACACCCTGGAAAACGGCCGGGTCAAGGAAAAGCATCTTCTGGAAACCGGCGACAGCGGCCACAGCGCCCTGGTGGGCCTGCTGGCGGAGCAGAAGGTGGCCGCCCTGATCTGCGGCGGTATCGGCGGGGGCGCCAAGGACGCCCTGGCCCAGGCGGGGATCACCGTGTTCGGCGGCGTCACCGGCAGCGCCGACCAGGCCGTGGAGGACTTTTTGCGGGGACGGCTGGCCTTTGACCCCGACGTCCACTGCGACCACCACGACCATGCCCACGGAGAAGGCCACACCTGCGGCGAACATGGCTGCGGGGAACATCACTAAATTAACACGACAATACGACAAAAGAGCAGGCGGAGTGATTTTTCACTCCGCCTGCTTTGCTTTTATGGGGTCATGGGAAGTTCCGGCGGGTCGTAGGACTGGATGATCTCCAAAATAGGATCCAGTTGCTCCTGCTCTACGTCATAACAGGTTTCCCCTTCCGGGGTGGTGACGATCAGGTCGATGCCGTGAAAGCCGTGGAGGTCGGCGGTGAGCTGGCTGCCGTCGGACAGGGTGAGCCGGACGGCGGGAGTGCCGCCGGTGATGAGTCCCGGCTGGGCGTTTGGCAAGGGTGTCCCCTCCACCTCTTGAAGCAGCGGCCCGATTCGTTCTACATCCTCCCGGGTCATCTCCGCCCAGTAAGCAGAGCTCCAGTTGTG